>JAQCER010000829.1 GCA_027618625.1 Verrucomicrobiota bacterium | reverse complement strand
CCTTTGCCGTGGCCTCGACTCCGTTGTCGTAGAAGCGCCCATCCGCCCAGTGGCCGTGTGGTGAAAGCACCGCCGGAACCCGGCCGTGAGTTCCTTTAGGTCGATACAGACTCCCCGTCAGGTAGTAGCCAGGCAGAGTTTCGATCGCGACACGCTCGACTGTGTAGTCACCACGGTCCACCAATCCATGCACGATCGGATTCAGGGGCGTGCGATCCGGCATCGGCCACAGCCCGACTGCGACCAGCAGCTGTTCCCGCAGCTTCCCCGCCCGCTCCATCCAGGCAGCCGATGACTTCGGCGGTGTGAACGGAAAGTAGCCGTCTAGATCTTTCAACGGAGCAAGCCGTGCGTCCGGTGGAGGCGAACCCGCAGCAAGCGCCCTCGGCACTTCGGCGCTCAGGCGAGTTTGCAGAATCCCAAAACACATGGCAGCGATGCCGAGGGCAAAGGGGAGATACGATCGAGAATGGTCAGGGCGTTTGCTCATGAAGGGAGCCTAACGGAAAACTCCTGGATTTGGAAAGCGGCAAATGTATCGGCCTCAAAGGGCTCATTTCACCTAATAGGATTTCGCGAAGAAGACCCTGCGGCTGCTTGGCTTTCCGGTGTAGAAGCAAGTGCCCTCCTCGGCAAACTCGTTGCCAAATGGGATGCAGCGGATCGTTACCTTGAGATCTTTCTGGATTTGTTCCTCGTCCTCGTTGCTGCCAGCCCAGTGGCAAAGGGCAAAGCCTCCGTGAATCTCAGGCTGGTTCGGATTCCTGGGCGTGAAGAGTGCCTCAAATTCTTCACGCGAATCGATCTTGATGATGTTTTCGTCACGGAAAACGCGGGCACGCTCCAGCAGGCTGTCCTGAACCTCCTGAAGTCGTTCCGATAGCGACCGGATGAAATCTTCTTTAGGGACGAAGTCCTTGTCCTTCGGGCCTAAATCGCGACGGCTCACTGCTACTTTGCGCGATTCGATGTCGCGCGGGCCGAGTTCGATCCGAAGCGGCACACCCTTCTTGATCCACTCCCAGTTCTTGACGCCTCCATTCAGATCGCGAGCGTCCACGTCCACCCGGATCGGGTCGCCATGGAATTGCTGCAGGCGCAGCATTTTGGCCAGCGCTTGGCAGGCGTCGATCACGCTGTCTTTGCTGTCTTCCTTGGGAGTGATGGGTAAAATGACCACCTGCGTCGGGGCGATTCTGGGTGGCACGATGATGCCATCGTCATCGCCGTGCGCCATGATGAGTGTACCAATCAAGCGCGTGCTCACACCCCAGCTGGTCGTCCACGCATGTTCAGATTTGCCATCGCGTCCGATGAAATTGATGCCCGACGCCTTGGAGAAATTCTGTCCGAGAAAGTGTGACGTGCCGGCTTGGATCGCTTTGCGATCCTGCACCATCGCCTCGATGGAGAGCGTTTCGTCAGCACCAGGGAAGCGTTCGTTTTCGCTTTTGGCACCCGTCACCACAGGGATCGCCAGATGATCGCGGACAAATTTTTCGTAAACGCCGAGGATCAATTCCATTTCCGTGATCGCCTCTTCCCTGGTCTCGTGCGCCGTGTGTCCTTCCTGCCAAAGAAACTCGGCCGTGCGTAGGAACAGCCGTGGGCGCATTTCCCAGCGCATGACGTTTGCCCATTGATTGATGAGCAAAGGCAGGTCGCGATACGATTGAACCCAGCGGGCAAATGCTGCACCGATGATAGTCTCTGAGGTCGGCCGGATCACAAATGGCTCGGCAAGTTTCCCGTCAGGAACGAGCCGGGCCTTCCCATTTTCGTCCTTCTCCGCCTTCAGGCGATGATGTGTCACCACCGCACATTCGGTCGCGAAGCCTTCTGCGTGCTCGGCTTCTTTCTCAAGATAGCTCAACGGAATCAACAACGGGAAGTAGGCGTTCTTGTGACCGGTGTCCTTGAACATCTGATCGAGCTGGCGCTGAATGAGCTCCCAGATTCCGTAGCCCCACGGCTTGATCACCATGCAGCCACGCACCTCGGAATTTTCCGCCAGATCAGCGGCCTTGATCACCTGCTGGTACCACTCAGGGTAATTCTCATCCCGCGTCGGACTGATCGCGGATTTCAAGTTTTTACTCTGATGTTGCTGATTTTGCGCTTTCTCGCCCATATTTGGACGCAACGTAGCGGGGTTTGGCAGAAATTCCAGACGGAATAAAGCGATGCAAACGATGCCCCCGATGCTCACAGTGGCCTGCGGACGGCATCTGGACGGCATCTGGACGAGTGGTGAGTGCTGTGGCAGACTGCGATCATGTCTGCACCCACACAGCCACCAGCAGTTCCCCTTGAGGATTTATTTGAAGACGTCCTTGGGAAGGCCAGGCGTGGTCTTGGATTCTCGATGGAACAACTCGCTTCCAGGAGTGGAGTGACGGAATCGAAGATTGCCACCGTCTTGGAAGGGGAGTTCGATGCGGACGTCATATCTGCACTGGCGCCGCTTCTGAATCTTCACGCTTCCAGTCTGATTGAATTGCGTGAAAAGCGATGGCTACCGCAAACACCCAGCGTCGATGGCATCGCCATGTTCAACACGCCCTATCCGGGCATGACGGTGAATGCCTACCTGATTTGGAATCCCGCTTCGAAGGACGCATTCGTATTCGACACTGGCACCGATGCCTCGCCGATGTTGGGGATGATTCAAGAGGCAGATCTCAACGTCCGCGCCATCTTTCTCACCCACACTCATCGCGATCACATCATGGATCTGGAGCGGCTTCAGCAGGCATTGCCGGGAGTGCCCGTTTACGTCGGGCGCAAGGAACC
>JAQCER010000828.1 GCA_027618625.1 Verrucomicrobiota bacterium | reverse complement strand
CGAAGTGGTCGCCCCTGGGCACGGATCCTTTGACAGCCCAGCAGCGCGGGAGTATCAATTCAATTTCACCGTCACTTGGGGCGGTGGAGCCGGCAACGATCTCGACGGCGATGGCTTGCCCAACTTTTGGGAAGAGGCAAATGGACTCAATCCCAACGATCCAGCAGACGCGGCGTCGGACAGCGACAACGACGGCTTGACGGCGCTGCAGGAATTCGAGAGGAGATCTGACCCGCGGAAAGCAGACACGGATGCGGACGGCCTGAGCGACAAAGTTGAGACCGGCACCGGTATCTGGGTCAGTGGGCAGGACACCGGCACCAGTCCGACCAAGCCCGACACCGACAAGGACCAGCTTTCCGATGGCGTGGAGACCAACACGAAAACGTTCGTAAGCAACACAAACACCGGAACAAACCCGCATCTCAAGGACTCCGACGGCGATAAAGTCAGCGATGGCACGGAAGTGGCAGAAGGGACTGATCCGACAAATCCAGCGGTATTTCCTGACTGCGAGACACCCATCTTAAACGGCGGCTCTATCGCGGAGATCCTCGGCCCAGATGATCTGCATCTTGATCCATCCTCGGTTTTGATCGCCGTTGATGTCTACGGCGATCAGATGGAAGAAGGCCGAAATGTAAATGGCGTCACGTTTTTCTCTGACAGGTGCGATGATTGCCCGGACAACGAGGGAGTTCTTGAGGTCGGGGAAGTCACCTTCCGAGCGGTTTCCACCCATTTCATCAACGGTTGGGCAACGCCTCCGAATTTTACGGGTGGGCAAGGGGATTCCGCAGAACAGCTGGCTGGCATCATGGAAGACATCCGCTGGTCGGCTGCCCCATCGCCATTGACGGTCGATATCGAAGGTCTCGATCCGGGAGCATCTGTCGAGGTGCAGATGCTCTTCGATGAAGGCGCGGACCGAAATCGGCGCTGGGACATTGGAGTGGAAGGAGAACTTGCGGTCGATGACTTCACTTCTGAGGGATGCCGGGGAGATTCGGGAGGTGTCTGGAGTCCGGAAAACAGCTTTGTCTATACGTTCGAGGCGATGCCATCTGCCGATGGCATTCTGAATATTGTGCTGGAGATGGATTTGGGAGGGGAACCTATTCCTGGCGGGGACAATAACCCGATCCTCCAGGGCGTCATCGTCCATCGAGCTGGTGCTGCCGTGCCGTTCGAGATCACGGGCATCACAGCATCGCCGGAGCAAGTCGTGCTCACTTGGAATAGCCTGCCTAATCGCGATTATGCTGTTGAATTCAAGGCTGATTTATCAAATCCAGTCTGGATTGAGGTAGACGACGGTGTCGCCTCAGAGGGAACGACAACGTCGTTTACTGATGACGATCCTGCACGCACAGGAGTCCCACAAGGGTATTACCGAGTGCGGAACTAGAACTGACGAGCCAAGCTCGCAATCCATTACAAACAACTACGGGGAGGGTCAAAGCCGATTGGGCTTTGGCCCTTCCCTTTTCCTGTTAGCCGCTATTCCCGATCGTCCCCGGCGTTGGATCTGTTCCAGTTGTCCGACACCAGCGTGATGCGCGCGCCGATGGCGTCAGTGTTGCTCTTTGTCCCCGTCAGCTCCAGCGAAAGAAAGCCGTTACTGGATGTTCCGGAATTCAGGAAGAGCGCATTGCGGAACTTGTCGTCGGGATAGAAGCCGCCGAGCTGGTTGCAGAGATCCTGATCCCCATCTTCATCGATCTGGGCGAACTCCGCTTGTAACTGTGCATCAAGCACTTCCTGTTTGGTTTATGAAGGCACGGGAATCTTGTCCTCCCACCCCAGGCAGCGGACATCCGCGAGAATTAGCGGAACTGTTTCTACTACTAGAGCAATCCGATCCTTCAAGCCGTCATCGTCCATCGAGCTTGCACGCTCAGAGTGCGACCGTAATGTGATGTATGCTTGTTTGAAATCGGTGAGATCGTAGCTGATCGGTGAGACCGTAGTTTTCTAAGTCTAAGCCCCACGGGCTCTATCAGAGCAGCCCAGGGCAACGCCTTGGGAGTTTTTTAGGAACCGCGAGGCAGCCTGAAGGGCTGCGTCATAGCTTACGCATGACGGCCAATTCTAATCCCGACAGTGACTGCTCGGAGCTGCCCTCTGAAAGGTCGGTGTTCGGACCATTGTTCGTCGAATTGACTGGATTGGTTGAGCTATGAAGCAGCCCTTCAGGCTGGATTGCCAACGGAATCAAGTTCTCAGGGCGCTGCCCTGGGCTGTTATGATAGAGCCCGTTGGGCTCGGCTTTCGAACGAAGCCCTCCCGACCAGCCTCTCAAAATCATCACATCAAGCAGCGGTCACACCCGCACGCGTGGGGAGTCCCAGCAGGAAGCAGGATGTTAATTAATGCCATGATCCGGTAGAGACAATGGCCCAACGCCCAACGTGCACTTGTGCGTGCAATTCGTGCATTCGTTCAAATTATTCTAAAAAGCTAGTTGACTGTTCATCTGAACAGTTTTATCTAGTGTTCACTATGACGAATCAATTCACACCAGCCGATAATCGGAAACTGACCGAAGCCCTGAGTTCACTCTATGCGACTGTACTGCTCGCCGGGAGAAAACGCCGCAGTCGCTACAGCAGATCCCGACGGATCATACAACAATCGCCCACACTCTGCCCTCATGTCCCTCATGTCGAACAGATGGAACTTGGCCTTGCTTTTGCTGATATTCGTGGTGGCACCAACCGATAGTTCATCGTGATGTTTATCGATCACTGCGGCACTGCGGCACTGCGGCTCTGCGGCTCTGCGGCTCTGCGGCTC
>JAQCER010000827.1 GCA_027618625.1 Verrucomicrobiota bacterium | reverse complement strand
TCCGCAGCGCCATTGGCAGCGCCACTCGCCGAGACTTTGGCAGCAGTGGCAGCAGTGGCAGCGGTGGCAGCAGTGGCAAAATGGCTACTCCGCGGGGACTCGACGCCCGAGTCGCTGCTTATGCGGCGCGTCATCGGCTGTATTCCAACAAATCAGCACCGATGAGGTTTTGACTTCCCTATCTGAATCCGTTAAACTTTAGCCTTCTCGCACACGGTAAGACACAAGATAGCACCACGTTCAGCAATGAAAAACACAATACTTACAGCCGTTTTAACTTTTTCAACATCTGCCTTATTGTTTGGCCAGGATGGTGTCGAACTCGCCGCGCCCGTTGAACCGGATAATCTTGATAAGACTACATCGATCCCAGAGGTTGAGACCGAAAAGAACCCGGATCTTGAGCAGGCTGCGGAGCTTGCAGGCAACGTCGCGCCTAGCGAAAAACTCCCCGAGATCAAACGCAAGACTCACGACCCGACTTTCGCTGAACTCGACAAGGTTCCGCCCACGGAACGGCAAGTGTTGAGCAATCATATGCAACGTGCGTCGGTGTTCGTCCGTGGGATTCGCCTGCAGGAAGCGCTGGATGAGCTGTTTCAGGCTGAAGCGGTTGCCAACAAGTACAAGGCGAATTTCTACCAGCTTTACAACTTGAAGGGTGCCGTCTACACCAAGATGCGGGAGTTCGCCCAGTCGAGAAAAGCGTTTGAAAGAGCGGTCGAACTCGATCCTGAAAGTTTTCACCCGCAGTTCAATCTGGCAGAGCTTGAGTTTGTCGAAAAGAACTGGGTGGCAGCTGAAAAAGCCTTCACTACCCTGATCGAACGTTATGGCAACAAGCCACTAGGAGAAGACCTCGAAATTGAGCTCACCACCGAGCGCCTGATGCAGTTCAAAGTGGTGATCTGCATGTTGATGCAGGGCCGCGAAGAGGATGCCCTCGCGATCGTGGATAAGTTTGGTTACCTAGAAGACAACCCTGCCTACTACTACGGCAACGCAGCAGTCGAGTTCTCGAAAGAGAGGAAGGAAGACGCACAGACGTGGCTTGAGTCAGCCCGGCGGATTTACGAGCCAAGCCTGCTTGAAGTATTTGTCGATTCCTTCGTCGAAGTAGGCTGGGTCGAGACACTCTAAATCTGGAAATTTTTGCTACGTTGAAGGCTCCCCACCGCGGTTCGGTGCGGGAGCTTTCTGCTTTTGAACGAAGTGACCGTAACCAGCAGCTCCACCACCACCAGAGAAAAGTGGCTCATCGCAGTCGACACTGGCGGCACGTTCATTGACGCGTGGGCGATCGACCCTCAAGGTCGCGAACTGCGCCGAAAGCTGCTCTCAAGCTCAAGGCTGCGATCGACCGCGACGGGTGTCGAAGGCGCAGTGATCGCATTGGCGGGCAACTGGGACACGGCGGCTGGTTTCTTTGTCGGCTTCACTGCTGGCACGCGCAGTGGCGGCAGCAAGGGAAGAGGCGAAGGCAGTGCCCCTTGCGCCAAGGTAATTGGATGGGAAGCGGCTACCTGCACGCTTACTCTGGACAGCGCGCTTGAGGTGGCGGTCGGTAATACCGTTGAACTCAGCTCCAGCGAAGAGGCACCGGTACTGGCGGCCCGGCTGCTAACCGGAACGGCGTTGGGCACTGAGTTTCCCCCGATGGAGCTGCGCCTGTCGACGACGAGGGCAACCAATGCCCTGCTGGAACACAAGGGGGCACGCGTCGCTTTTTTCACAACAGAAGGGTTCGGCGATTTGCTCGAAATTGGCGATCAGCGGCGACCGGATTTGTTCGCGCTGGAGCATCACAAACCGCCGTCGCTTTGTGCTGCGACGTTCGAAATCGCCGGCCGGATCGCGAGCGACGGCACCGTGCTTGAGCCAATGGACGAAGCAGGCCTCGTCCGAGCGGCTGAGGTTGCACGGGGCGCTGGATGCGACTCGGTGGCGGTTGCCTTTGTAAACAGCTTCCGCAATCAAGAGCATGAGGAACGTGCCGCAGCGATTCTATCGGATGCCGGGTTCAAAACCATCACGCTTTCATCGAGCCTCTCCCGGCGCATCAAGCTGTTGCCCCGGGCACAGACGTCGGTGGTGAATGCCTATCTCGACCCGATCCTGCAACAGTTCGTCTCGAACGTGGCCTCGCGCATCGGCTCTGGCCATGATCTGCTGGCGATGTCGAGTAGCGGCTCCCTCGCACCAGCTTCGGCTTTCCGGGCAAAGGACAGCCTGTTCAGTGGTCCGGCTGGCGGAGTCATCGGGGCGGCAGCGATTGCACGCTCTGCGGGTCTCAAGCGGATCATCACTTTCGACATGGGTGGCACCAGCACCGATGTCGCGCGCTGGGATGGCGAATTCGACTACCAGACCGAGCAACGAATTGGCGATACCACGCTTGTCGGCACGTCGATGCGCATCGAGACGGTTGCTGCTGGGGGGGGTTCCATCTGCTCCGTGAAGGCAACAGGTCTGAGCGTCGGCCCCGAGAGTGCGGGTTCTCTGCCAGGCCCCGCCTGCTATGGATACGGCGGCCCCCTGACCCTGACTGATGTCAACCTGATGCTCAATCGTCTGGATCCTGAGAAGGTGAGCATTCCTCTGGATCGCCACGCGGCACGGGCTCGTCTAAGTGAACTGATTGCGGAGATGAGCGTTGCAGGCTTGCCCGCTCCCGAGAGCGAACAGGCATTGTTGCTCGGACTGCTGGAGATCGCGATCGAGCACATGACGGAAGCTATTCGGCGCATTTCCGTCCGCTACGGCTATGATCCCGCCGACTACGCGCTCGTCGCCTTTGG
>JAQCER010000826.1 GCA_027618625.1 Verrucomicrobiota bacterium | reverse complement strand
CTGTCCCGCCCCAGTCGGCGATCACCAATGCGCGCTGCTTGGCAGTCTGTTGCGCGAGGGTGAATTGTCTGTGAACATTTCCACCGGCTCCCAAGTCAGTGTGTTGTCGCGTGATTTTCAAGCGGGCACCGATCACCAGGTGCGGCCATTTTTCGACGGGCAATTCCTTCACACCGCTACACACATTCCGGCAGGCCGGGCATTGAATGTCCTGATGAAGTTGCTGACCGAACTGGCCGAACGGGTAGGGTCGCCGCTGTCTGATCCGTGGAATCTCGTTCAACATGCCGTCGACGAAATACCCGACACCGACCTTGCGATCGACCTCTCATTCTTCAATAGCGGCCGCCACTCCCGGCAGGGATCTTTGACCAACATTCGCGAAGACAACCTGACCGTCGGCCATGTGTTTCGCGCGGCATTCGCCAGCATGGCCAGTGATTACCAACGTCACGCTGCCGGTTTACCTTCGATCATCGACGAAAAAGGGGGCGCGAAACCATCGAAACAGTGGGATCGCCTGGTATTTTCTGGCGGTATCGCGCACAAAGTCCCCGCGCTCCGCCAAATGATCGAAAACGCATTCGGCATACCAAGTCGCCTGAGTCCTACCCAGGATGACACTTTGAATGGGTTGCTGATCCTGGCCCTTCGCGCCAGTGATAGTGTGGGAAGTTTCAATGATGCGATGAGCCGGGTAAGTGAAGCGCTGATGAGTAGGGCATCCGCAAGCGACCAATGAGGATGAGACATTGCGAATCTCCCATTGCCCCTTGAATCCGCGCTGGATCGAAGTACGGTTCCGGCGAATGAAGCCTCTCGACTTTCTCTACCATTTGCGCGATCTGATGCGCGAAGAGGAGATCCGGTTTGCCATCACTTCCGGGATGGCATGCGTTTACTACGGCTTGCAGCAGAATACCAAAGATTCGGATTGGATAGTGCATCCTGAGGACATTGGAACGCTACGTGCGCTGCTGGAGAAAAAACAGCGGCACGTTCCTCCATGGAGGATAAGTTATCGAGGCATTTTTGGTGCCCCACTTGAGGCCAGGTATTTGGAAGCTGGTTGGACCAGTCATCTTTCCATCTGGCCGGACGCGGGTGGGCCGGAGGAACACGTGGATATCTTTGGAACGCCGCCGCGAGTTTCGGGTTCAGGACTCGACGCTGACGATGAGGGATTCGCCACGCGCCAGACTGTCGCCCTGATGAAGCGAACCGACCGCGACAAGGACTGGCCCATCGTGGACGGGCTCGGCTGGCAGTTCGCGGCGGCAAACGACTACCGCCAGGCGGTTCTCCATATTCAGAACGCGCCGCGACTGATTGAGCTTTGGGCGGAAATTCCAGCAGCGGAACGGAGAGCAGTGCAAACCATGCGTCCACTATTGGGACTCATTCAGCAATCAATCGATCCACTTGAACTCTCAGGTTGGATTCGCTTGGAGCGCCTCCTATGGGAGCTGGTGAACCGGGAGCGCTATGGGATCTACCAGAGAGCTTGGAAGGAATTCTTCAAAAAATGGCGCACTGAGGACGACTGGATCTGGCCTACCGCAGAACCGTTCGAAGATCAGCATCGGAGAGTCCTCAATGCGGCTGACAGGCACTCTTTACCCGTCAATCCAATGGACGGAATTGATCCACAATCGTTGGTCGACACTGCTGCGAGAAACGCTGCAAAGGCTGGATTGACGAGTGCCGAGAATGTGGAAAGAGTTCTCCCGCCAACTTCTGTTCTCTTTCCATGAATCCGGATCCAGTCTATTCCGAAGCCTATTACGAGCACATCGCTGAGACGATGGGCCAGGAGGCAGCAGATTGGGCGCGGCTTCCACGCAACGAACGTGAGAAGGTTCTCAGTTGGTACCATGCGAATTTCAATACCCCATCCGATCTCTCGCCGTGGCCTCCAGAGCTGGGTGGTGGAGAAATGCCATAGTGGAGGTCAAGTCATGTGGTAGGTGCAGATTCGTAGATTACTTGAGTGTCGGTCATACCGGCGCTATGCATTGAGCATGATCTACTTTGATAACAATGCGACGACTCCAGTCGATCCGCAAGCCGTGGAGGCAATGCTGCCGTTCCTGCGGGCATCGTTCGGCAATCCTTCCAGCGGCTATGCGATTGGTCGCGAGGCGAAGAAAGCGGTCGCCGGGGCTCGCGAGCAAGTGGCGGCATTGATAGGGGCGCAGCCGGACGAAATCATATTCACGAGTTGTGGGACGGAGGCGGACAATACTGCGATCGAGTCCGCGATTCGCGCCTACCCGGAACGCCGGCACCTCGTCATCGCCGCTACCGAGCACGATGCGGTGATCAATTACTGCTCAGAGCTGAAGGCTTCCCGTGGTTACGAAGTGACGGTGCTCGGAGTCGACAGCGGAGGCCGGATCGACCTTAGCGAACTGGAGTCGGCTATTCGTCCAAACGAAACGGCGCTCGTTTCGTTGATGTGGGGGAACAATGAGACTGGTGTCCTGCACCCGATCGCCGAGGCTGCTGCGCTCGCCGAGTCCAAGGGGGTGTTGTTTCACACCGATGCCGTGCAGGCGACAGGGAAATTACCGATGAATCTGTCGACGCTTCCGGTGCACTACCTGGCAATTTCCGGGCACAAGCTCCATGCTCCTAAGGGAGTCGGCGTGCTCTACGTGAAAAAAAACGTCCGTTTCCAGCCGCTGCTGATCGGTGGCGGGCAGGAGGGGAGACGCCGTGCAGGAACCGAGAATGTGCCCTATATGGTAGCGCTGGGCGTGGCTTCCGAATGTGCCAGGCAGCATCTTGAGGGTCATGC
>JAQCER010000825.1 GCA_027618625.1 Verrucomicrobiota bacterium | reverse complement strand
GATGGAAGAGATTGGTGCCCAAATCAGCTTTGGTTACGATTCAGTCTACATGTTCCGAGGCGTTGACTTAGGTGACAACCTGGTGTGGACGGATGTCAACCTGACACTCCCTCTGGCTGAAAGCCTTGAGTTGAATGTTGGTGCTTGGTATGCAGGTCTTGCTGACGATGATTTCACCGAGCTGGACCTCTACGCAGGCCTGACCTACAGCATTAACGACAGCCTCAGCATTGGCGTCGGATATACTCAATACTACATCCCGCGCACAGACTTTGACTACGGTGATGTGGGTGCTTCGCTCGGCTACAGCATCGCTGGAGTGGATCTTGGCCTGGGCTACTACTACGATCTCGAAATTGAGGGCAGCTACTACGAAGTGGGTGCGTCCTACGAGATCGCGTTGGCTGATTCCGTAAGCCTTGTTCCCGGCGCTGTCGTCGGATTCGGCGATGACTACTACGGTGTCAATGGCGGCAACCACGTTGGCCTCACTCTTGGCCTTCCGATCAAGTTGACCAGCACAGCTACCCTGACTCCTTACGTGGCATACAACCTTCCAATCGACTCTCTCGAGAGCAATGGTGAAGACGATCAAGTCTACGGCGGTGTTTCGCTCGGTGTAACCTTCTAAGAAAGCGCAGCCTTTCCAGTAAAATAGGTTTGGAGAGAGGCCCTTCGCTCAGGCGAAGGGCCTCTTTTTTGTCCGCACGGCAAAGTGGGGAAAATCGGGGAAGTTCGAGAGGGGAGCGGCAAATCCGAACCTTGCCACGCGGGAACTGGCCCCTTATGGTCGCGGCCATGGCACAGGAGAATAACGGCGCTTCAGAAACTGCAAAACTGACGCCCATGATGCAACAGTACTACGCGATCCGGGAGAAGCTTCCGGAGGACGTGCTGCTGTTCTTTCGCCTTGGGGACTTTTATGAGATGTTTTTCGAGGATGCAAAGCGGGCAGCGGGCCTGCTTAATGTGGCGTTGACCAAGCGCAATGGCATTCCCATGTGCGGAGTGCCATTCCATGCTGCAGAAGGCTACATCGGAAAACTGGTTACCCACGGAAAGCGGGTCGCGATTGCCGAACAGACAAGCGAGCCACAGCCAGGGAAAATCGTTGAGCGCGCCATCTCCCAAATCATCAGCGCCGGGACGATCAGCGATTTGAATCTGCTGGACTCCGACACGCACAATTTTCTGGCAGCGGTTTTCCAGAGCGGGAAGAAGTTGGGACTGGCCTATGTTGATCTTACCACCGGAGAATTCCGGGTAACAGAGTGCCAGGATCAGGGGGCTCTGAACGATGAGATCGCTCGAGTTGCTCCAGCAGAGACGCTGGTGAGCGATGAACAGACCGGCGCTTTCTATTCCATGCCAGGCAGCCTGCCTTACGATGGCTACACCTTTATCTATGAGCAGGCGCTCCATCTGCTCAAGGAGCACTTCAAAGTGCAGTCGCTGGATGGATTCGGCTGCGGCACCATGGCGGCCGCTACCAGTGCGGCGGGGGCCATCATGCACTACCTCAAGTTCCAGCTGCACCGGGACGCCAATCACATTCGCAGAATCCAGACTTACACCTCTGGAGAATTCGTCCTCATTGATTCCGCCAGCCAGCGCAACTTGGACCTGGTGGAGAGCCGGGGAGGGCTGCAGAATACGCTGCTGAAGGCACTGAGCCGAACGGGCACCCCGATGGGAGCGCGAAAGCTCCGCGACTGGATCCTGCATCCCCTGCGTGACGTGGAGGCACTGGTTGCACGGCAGGATCTGATCGCTGCGCTGCTGGCGGAACCATTCCTCCTGAACCAGTGTCAGGAATCGCTGAAGAACGTCCGCGATGTCGAGCGCACCGTCGGCCGACTCAGTCAGGGCAGCGGCAATGCCCGGGATCTGCGGTCGCTGGCCCAGTCATTGCAGCAACTCCCATGCCTGCGCCTGCATATCGATGCGCTGGGCGACGCCGGTGCCCTGAGTCGGTCGCTCGCCCCGCGTTTTCGCGACTTCGGAGATCTGGTCGCCATGTTAGAGGAAGCGGTGGTCGATGAACCGCCGGCCAGCGTCAAAGAGGGCGGCATCTTTCGCGATGGTTTTATCCCAGGTCTCGATGAGTTGCGCGTAGCCTCGCGCGAAGGGAAACAATGGATTGCTGACCTTCAGGTGCGGGAAGCTGAGCGTACCGGAATCAAATCCCTGAAGGTAAAATACAATGCGGTATTCGGCTACTTCATTGAGATCACGAATTCGAACCTCAACTCGGTTCCGGAAGACTACACTCGCAAGCAGACAACCTCGAATGCCGAACGTTATATCACTCCTGAACTGAAGGAGATGGAAGGAAAAATTCTGGGGGCAGACGAACGCGCACAGAAACTGGAATACGAGGAATTTCTGCGGCTGCGCGATCAGGTGTTGCTACACCTTGAAGAGATTCAAGACAGTGCCGACGCCCTGGCTACTCTGGACGTTCTCTGCGGTCTGGCGGAGACCGCTCGACTCTATCATTATTGCCGCCCCCTCCTGAACGACTCACTCAATCTTTACATCAAAGATGGTCGACACCCGGTGCTCGATCAGAGTCTCGCCGAGGAAAAATTTGTCCCGAACGATACCCATCTGGAGCGGGAACAAAACCGGTTACTGATCATCACTGGCCCCAATATGGCTGGAAAATCCACCTACATCCGGCAGGTGGCGTTGCTTACCCTGATGGCGCAAATCGGAAGCTACGTTCCTGCTTCCGCAGCTGAGGTCGGTGTCGTCGACCGTATTTTTACCCGAGTGGGTGCCAGTGACGACATCGCACGCGGGCAGTCG
>JAQCER010000824.1 GCA_027618625.1 Verrucomicrobiota bacterium | reverse complement strand
TTTCCTGGGTGGTGGCTCGGCCTTCCATCAGTTCGTCCGGGTCGGAGACCTGTGCATGGTGAAGGGCCTGACTGCGATCAGCCAGGACGTGCCGCCTTTTGTTATGGTGTCCGGATCGAATCAGATCCGGGGCTTGAATGTGGTAGGGATGTCGCGCGCCGGGTTTTGCAGGCAGCAACGCGAGGGAGTAAAGGCCGCCTTTCATCACATCTACTGCGCCGGGTTGAATTTGAGCCAAGCCCTGGAGGTCGCAAAGGGCCTCGTATGGCTGGAGGAAGGCCACCAATTCATCGATTTTTTTAAAAATGCCTCGGCAAAGGGAGTTTGCCGTCTGAATCGGTGAGGATCTTCCCCAATCCTCCTCGACGGCTCGCCTTAAATCGCTCTGAGCAATCCCTCGTGACCCCTCGTCGCGGGTTGCGATGGTAATTCATATAATATAATTCATCGACCAAAGGTCATCGAATGCGTGAATGGCACGAACGGTGCTGTGAGAGTAGAGACGATCGCACCGAGTGGGTGTGATTCTGTTCCTACAAAAAGCAAATAGTCGATGGATAAAGCCCCGGCAGCTCGTACAGCGGGTTGCCGGGGTTTTCCGTCTCCGGTCGGGAACCATGGATGCGCGCCGTATCGGAAACGGCTATTTTCACGCAAGGCCTGTGACTTTTGCCTGATTTCTAGACTCTAACGAGCGCAGTAGGAGAGTTCGAAATCATCCCTTTCCCCACCAGATCCTCTCTCCCAAAATCACGAAAGCCGTTCGTTTGCAATCCTTTGCAACCTTTGCAATGTCTAACTTGCATTGATCACATGGAACTGTTAACCAGCAATTCTCCAAGGGAAATCCCCTCCCCTGTCTCCCCCATGGTTTCGATAACAATTCGTAGTTTGAGCAAGCATTTCGGTGATACCGTTGCGCTTGATTCCGTGAGTTTGAAAATTGAACCCGGCGAGATGTTTTTCCTGCTCGGGCCGAGCGGTTGCGGCAAGACAACGCTGCTGCGCCACATTGCCGGATTCTACACTCCGGATTCGGGAAAAGTCTTGTTCGATGCACGGGATGTCACCGATGTCCCCGCTCACAAACGCAACACGGCGATGATGTTCCAGAGCTACGCGCTGTGGCCGCATATGTCGGTAGCTCAGAATGTGGCCTTTGGACTGGAACAGCGCAAAACCGATCCAGAGAACATCGAACGGCGCGTGGGCGAGGCTCTCGACATGGTGCGCTTGCGCAAGCAGGCCACTCGGAAAATCAACCAACTGTCCGGCGGCCAGCAACAGCGGGTCGCACTGGCAAGGGCTCTTGTGGTTCGCCCTGACTGCCTCCTGCTCGATGAGCCACTGTCGAATCTGGACGCTCGTCTGCGACTGGACATGCGTGCTGAAATCCGCCGCATTTGCAAGGAATTCGGACTAACGACTGTGTATGTCACGCACGACCAGAAGGAGGCGCTTGCCATCGCAGATCGGCTGGCGATTCTCGATGAAGGAAAAGTGGTTCAAGCTGGGACTCCGCGGCAGATTTATCGGCTTCCCTTCAGCACCCGGGTGGCGTCATTCCTTGGCGAAATCAACATGATTCGCGGAGTGATCGAGAGCGAAGTGGAGAATGACAAGTTATGGTCCGTGAGAACCGACTTCGGCCAGTTCTGGGGGAGGCTGACGGAAAAGAACTGGGATCCTGCGGCAGGCGAGAGGGTAACGGTGTGCATTCGTCCGGAGGCAATGCGCCTGGCTGACTACGCTGGAGCGCGCAACACCATCTCCGGAAAATTGAGCAACTACATGTATCTCGGAGACACCGCCCAGACAGTGCTTACCGGGGCAGAGGGGCTCGAAATCCGCATCACGGAACTGCACCCCACGGGCCGTCCACCAGAAGGAGACACCGAACTTTTCGCATCCACTTCGCCCGAAGACACCCTGATCCTGCGCCGCTGATGTCGATCTCATCCATGCTGACAAAGTATGTGGCATTGTTAGGATGCATGGCACTGGTGCTGGTCGCACCATTCATTCTCCGCCCAAGGGATACCTCATTGTCAAATGCGGGCGACGGAAGCGTGGTGATCATCACTCCGCACAACGAAACCATCCGCAGGGAATTCGGCAAAGCGTTTACCCAGCACATGAAGGCCACCACCGGCAAGACGATCCAGGTCGACTGGCGCACTCCGGGAGCCGGCACCTCCGAGATCACCCGTTTTATCGACTCGGAGTTCTCGGCAGCATTCGAAAACTTCTGGAAGAATACTCAGAGCTACGAATGGGAGCCAAAGTACCTCGGCTACTTCAACGACGGAAGGATCAAACCGGCCGAAGCCAATGAACCCAACACAACCGAACAGAAAGTCCGCGAGCTGTTCCTCAATTCAACCGTAGGGATCGGGGCGGATCTATTCTTCGGCGGCGGTGCCTACGACTTTCAGAAACAAAAGCGCTTGGGCTATCTGGTCGCGTCCACTCCCGACGGCAAAGCAGGGCTCGCCGCGGTTGCCGAGAGTCATCCGGAATTGTTCACGGATGCGATCTTCCCGCAGGAAGTGAGTGGCGAGCCCTACTACGATGCAGAGCTGTGCTGGGCTGGGGCAACCCTGAGCAGCTTCGGTATCTGCTACAACTCGGATGTGGTCGCCGCGCTCGGCATCGAGAAACCTCCGTCAACCTGGCGTGATCTGGCAGATCCCGCCTACTTCCACAATATCGCCATGGCAGATCCCAATCTGAGCGGATCGGTGACCAAGGCGTTTGAGATGCTGATGCAGCAGCAGATCCAGGAAGCGGTGAATGCAGTACAGTCGCAACC
>JAQCER010000823.1 GCA_027618625.1 Verrucomicrobiota bacterium | reverse complement strand
AGAGTGGGCAAGAGCGCTGGCGGGGGCGCATTGAAAGTAAATGGAAATTAAGTCGAAAATGGCATCGGTACCCATGCAAACTCGGTCATTCACTATGAATTGCCAGCGGGAGCCACGCGGTTCCGAGCTGTTGGTGCGCTCGATGAAGGTGGCGTCAGCCAGCAGGACGGTCAGGCGACCAGTGTTCGGTTTATCATTCAAAATCGTCCGCCGAATCTGAAGCGCCTTATGCAGGCATCGGGGGGTGGGCAGTCCGGGGGGCTTGATCCAGAGCAATCCATTGCATCACTGGAAGTTGCCGATGGCTTGGAGGCGTCGGTGTTTGCCGCAGAGCCGCAGTTGTTGAGTCCCTCTAACATTGATGTCGATGACAAAGGCCGCGTCTGGGTCGCTGAGATCGTGAACTACCGTGGGCACAACGGCAAGCGACCGGAAGGTGATCGCATTTTGATCCTTGAAGACACCGACAACGATGGCAAGGCTGATAGCTCGAAAGTTTACTATGAGGGGCGCGACATCGACTCTCCTCACGGCGTATGTGTGATTGGCAACAGGGTGATCGTTTCAGCAAATACCAAAGTGTTCGTGTTCACCGATTCGGATGGCGATGACAAACCTGACTCGAAAGAGGTGATGTTTCAGGGGATCGACGGTGCGCAGCACGACCATGGCATCCACGCTATTGTGTTCGGGCCCGATGGCCGGTTGTATTTCAATTTTGGCAATGCGGGCAGAAGTATCAAGGATGCTTCCGGCAATCCGGTGGTCGACCAGGCAGGAAATGTAGTGACTGAAGGTCGGAATCCTTATCAGGAAGGAATGGTGTTTCGATGCAATCTCGACGGCAGCCAGTTCGAAACGCTCGGTTGGAACTTCCGCAACAACTGGGAAGTGGCGGTCGATTCGTTTGGTACAATCTGGCAGTCGGACAACGATGATGATGGCAATCAGGGAGTACGTATCAACTACGTCATGGAGTTCGGAAACTACGGTTATCGAGATGAGATAACGGGAGCTGGCTGGGGTGAGAACCGCACGGGAATGCACGCAGATCGGGCCATGCGGCATTGGCATCAAAACGATCCTGGAGTCGTGCCCAATCTCCTGCACACCGGAGCGGGATCGCCGACCGGTATCACTGTCTATGAGGGCGACCTGCTGCCCGAGTCGTTTCGCAATCAGGTGATCCACTGTGACGCCGGGCCGAACATTACCCGTGCCTATGTCACCGAAAAGTCCGGGGCAGGCTACAGCGCTCGGATCGAGAATCTGCTGGATGGGGCAAGTGGGGACCGCTGGTTCCGCCCGTCAGACGTCTGTGTGGCTCCGGATGGTGCCCTGTTGATCGCCGACTGGTATGATCCCGGTGTCGGTGGGCACGGGATGGGCGACCTCGACAAAGGACGGATCATCCGGTTGGCGCCAGAGGGGAACCGTCCAACCGTGCCAAAATTTGATTTCGATACTGCGGAAGGGGCAGTCGTTGCTCTGAAGAGCCCTAACAATGCCATCAGGGCAAAAGCCTGGCTGGCACTCAATGGAATGGGGGCAAAAGCAGAGTCAGCGCTTCAGTCGCTGTGGAGTGATAGCAATGCCAGCGATGCCAGCAATTCCAGATACAGGGCCAGGGCGCTCTGGCTTCTGGCAAGGATAGATGGGAGGGCAGCGCACTACGTGGATGTAGCCATCAACGATGCCGATCCGGATATCCGGGTTACGGGAGTCCGTGTCGCGCGGCAGCTGGGTATGAGCGCGGAATCTATCGCCACCATTCTCATCGCAGATCCGGCCGCCGAAGTCCGGCGCGAGTTGGCGATCGCTCTGCGTTCCTGCGATGACGTCAAGTCCGCTGCCCCCCTGTGGGCAGAGCTGGCGGCGAAGCACGATGGCAGCGACCGTTGGTACCTCGAAGCACTGGGAATCGGAGCGGCAGATCACTGGGATACGTTCCTCGCAGCTTGGTTGAAATTAGTTGGTGAGGGTTGGAACACACCGGCAGGCCGGGACATCATCTGGCGCAGCCGGGCGAAGTTGACACCGGAGTTTCTCGCCAAGATCGTGGTCGATGAGCGAACCGCAGAAGCGGACAAACCGCGTTACATGCGCGCCTTTGATTTCCTGAAGGGCCCGGAAAAGGAGGCCGCCTTGCAGACGATTCTTCTGCAGTAAGACTGCTATGACGCCAGACCGTCCAGCGGATCGGAGCTGTGTGAATTGCCTTCGCTGTAAGCCTTGTTTTTGGGCCTGCTGGACATCCGATAGCCTCCGTCGGCAAGGTACTCGATCTCAACATCAGGGCGAGTGGACTCTTGCCCAACGCCACTGACGCGCGGAGCCGATTCGAAAAGCCCCTGCAAAGCTCCTTGCCGAGAAAGCCGATTAGGAAATGGGAATCCATGCTCAGGCGACGAATCGTCAAAGCAATCGTAGGGATCAAGGAACGGCTTCTCGATGTAGTGATCGACGTTCGCGGCACGCGAAAATTCTTTCTGAAGCAATTTCTCAAAATCAGGATCTAAATCGAACGGAGGTTCCCAATCAAGGGAACCGTCCGCTTTCGCTCCCTCCGAGTCGCCATCTCTTGAAAGCTGTTTAATCAGCGCCTTAGCCCTGGCTTGTGCATCAGAAAACACAACCTGAGCAGATTGCATCTCTTCTATAAGTTGCTGTAATTCAAAAACTAATGATGACTCGAAATCAGAAAGGCTCATAGGTAGTTGCGTAGTGGCAACAATCTATACCATACGGACTATAATTTCAATAAAAAACTGGCTGCAGTTGTGATTCTTCGAGCAAATCCTAGCCTGGGTTAT
>JAQCER010000822.1 GCA_027618625.1 Verrucomicrobiota bacterium | reverse complement strand
AAGCTTTCCCCCTACACAACGGCGAGTCCGACCGAATTTGTCCAACCAACGTTAGCATCAGCGCCTACGGGCTGATGCTAACCATGATTGTTAGGCGGCACGGTCGTCACTTCATTGGTGGCTCGATCCCGCGCACGGGTTCGAACGACTGGACTAGCAAGATCCAGTGGACAATCGTCGTAATGATTGCCACAGCCGTCACCCAGTTGTAATTGGTTCCTGCCCGGAACAATCCCAGCGCGACGACCAGCAGCAGGAGCGATACCGCTAGCCTGACCGAATTCGCTCGCGTCCAGTCGGCCGGTGCCGGGGCACCGCCGCACCGGTAGTCGAGCACCGTCCAGGTAACAGCGAGAACTGCAAACAGGGCGCATGGTATGAGCGGCAACCACAACGGAATAGAAAAGTGTAGGCCGTGCCCCTGCCAAGCTGCTCGCGAACCGTAAATGACGATACCCGTGATTACGGCGCCGGTCACGGCCAGGTGCCATAGGATCAGCATTGGGTAGAACAGCGCGCGCGGCCCACGGAACGCGCTGAACAGCAAGGTGACCACATAGAGCATGAGCAGAATGAACAGCCAGAACGGGCCTCCGGTGCCTTCTCCGGACGCTCCGAGGATGGACCACTGGTAACGTTCGGGACGACCGATGATCCGAACGAGCGGCAGCCACGCGAACACGGTCGTCACCGTCGTCCAGAACATCACCAGATTGAAGAGAGATTCTCGCTTGGTTCTCATTTCCTGAAGCCTCGACTTGCCGCCTAACGTTCCGGATCAGTAACCCCGCGCCAGTGACCTCGGGACTGCAACCGAGGCGCAATCGCGGGGTTCACTGCATCCGGCTTGTTGGGCTTTCTCATCGTTCGAGCTCTCGCGCTGCGACGTAAGCCTTCCGGGCCCAGAACTCAAGATCAACCTTCGGCCAATCATCTCGGAAAAGCGCAAAGGAAACCCACTGATCGCCGCAGTCGGGATACGGTGCCCCTCCGCTGGCAAGCGCACGAGTCTTCATGCGCTCATCCAGCCGGAAACAGGTCCTGTTCATCCCGACGGCGAAGGCAAAAATTACACCTTTTGTGGAGGCAACCACATAGAGATACTGCTGCGAATCCGGACAGAACAGCTGGACATCTCCCAGCGGCTCCAATGCCGTGGTCAAGGCTTCAGCCACATCAGAATGCGCGGACAAGCCATCAAGGCACTTCAGCACCTGCCGATTGATGCTCGTATCCAGCTCCGGTGGGATGTTGCGGTTCATTATCTCACGCCCAACGTCAAACGCCATGCACCCCTGACCGGGGGCGCGCTTTCGATTGCGGGTTAAGGGTGATCATGCCAGTGGTCATCGAACTCAAAGCGGGGCAGGGGTTGTCATGCGCCGACTTGTTGGGCTTCTTCATTTGAGTATTTATCGCCCCAAGTAATCAAGGCGAAACCCGCTGCAAAAGGAGACATAGCCGACACCAGCGGAAATATGAGGCAGGGCAAAGTTGTGTAATTCTGGCTATGAAATGTGCCCCACAATGCATAGAGCGACAAGGATCCGAATAGAATGTTGCTTGCGACTGCAGGCGAAAGCATCCATCTGCGGCGGCGCCATACTCCAATAGTGAACACAACGACTGCGATGCAGACGCTCGCAACTAGGAATCGCTCACCGGAGGAAACGTGGATTGTCGTCATTGTATACATGGCAAACGGCTCAACGGATGCGGCAACTGCAGAACCCGTGAGGGTGTAGAAGGCAACCATGGCAATTCGACTCATAATTTTTGCCCAACGTCTAGGCCATCCACGGCGGGGAGGGAAGCACGAATTCAAAATGGAGCGTTACCCGCCGTTGGATCGAGCGTCTTGTTCGCATCGGTATATCAGTTCAGGGGACTATCCTGGCGGCATAGGACGATCTGACTTGTCAGTCTGATCGATTCGCTTGGTGACAGTGGCTCCTACGCTGTAACCATAGCTCAAAATGTTGTCATCTAGCGAACGCACCTTGGGATACTCGTAGTCAATTCCTCCGGGAGGTCCGGTGACCTTCGATGGCAGCCGGAAATACGTCCCTTCAATGTAGCCGTTGGTATCAAGATGAACCCACAAATAATTTGAGCAAGGTCCGCAATCATTAGGAATCTCCTCCTCGATCAATAAAGCCGTACCGTTCGGGTCTTGGATGATTCGAATCCAGTTCTTCGGATCGCCATTCGTGACCGAACGAAATCCTCCAAGAGTGTGAGCACTCTCCATGACCAACTCACGTTCTTGCTGTCCCTCATCCGTGTAGCTGATCTTGTAGTAAGAATACGACCTGTTTTCCTGTCCTCGCGGACCTGCCTGAAAACTCACTACGAAGTCCCCGATCTTCCACTCTGTTGAAGCAGCATTGGTCGCGGATGGGCGATTAGAAGTGGCGCATCCAATAATCGAGAAGGCGAGAAGAATGAAAGCGGCAATACGCATGGAGTTTTGTTGCGAACGTCTAGGCCATCCGCGGCGGGGATGGAAGCCCGAATTCAAACAATGGCAATGGCAATGCTGGCGCTGACCCGTGTCTTCCATTCAAAAACTTCCTCCTCTTCCTGGTCGGAGGGCTTTTGCTTGTTCGTGTCCATGTTCATGCTGCCACTCCTTGGGTTCGTTTGTTCGTCGCACCGGCGTCGGCATTGACACTGGCACTGGCACTGGCTTCCGCAACTTCGGCGGCAGCTTGCTCGGCTTCTTTCCTGGCTACGGGACGCAGTGGAATGTAGTCGCTCTGGCGCACCCACAGGGTGTGGAGCAATACTCCCAGTTTCCGGGCTGTGGCGATCACG
>JAQCER010000821.1 GCA_027618625.1 Verrucomicrobiota bacterium | reverse complement strand
GGCAACGGCGGATTCGCCCCAGCGGTGACGATGGTCGCGCTCAGCGGCCGGGCGCTGTCGGTGAATGCCGCGGATTCTGATGTGGACGGCGATGTGGATTTTTTTGTCACGCTTCAGAACGGCGGATTCGTCTTCGTGGAAAACCGTTCGCTGCACATGCTGCCGGTGGCCAATGTGGTCGCCACCATGAACCTTGCGGGGACGACCGGGCTGCACACAGCGGACTTCAATTTGGACGGCAGAGCTGACATGATCGCCGTGACGCCTGCGCAGGAAAAGCTGTGGTTCCTGTTCGGTGACAATGGTGGCATTTCCACTGCGGGCCAGTTCAAATCCACTCAAGGCGAGGCGCCGCACAGCGCCGCAGTGGCGGACTACGATGTGGATGGCCGCCTGGATGTGGTCTATACACTGCCTTCCACCGGCCAGGTGCGCATGGCCCGCAATACGGGTAACGTCCCATTCTCATGGGCAGATACCACGATCGCCACCGGCCTCACCGGCGTCTCTTTGTGTGTGCCGGGGCAGCACGGCACCCCCAATGGCAAAACAGATGTGCTCACTGCCAACGGCACCACCGGTCAGCTCCGTTGGATTTATCAATCCAACGGATCGTGGAACGGCCAGAGCGTGCTCAACACCACCAGCCCCGTGCCCGGGAGCATCCTGGCGGTGCAGGCCACCGGTGCCGCGGGAGAGGAACCGTTTATTCTCGCATCGAACGCCTCGACCCTCTCTCTGCGCGGCTATCAGCTCAATCCCTCCTGGGTTGGCGCCGGCACAGCGCGCGTGGAGCCCGTGACCGGGGGGCCGCACGCCAGTTCCTTCGTCTGGGCGGATGTGGGCCGGAGCGGCAGAAAGGGCTTCGTCTTCATTACCGGCGACGGCAGCCTCGGCGTGTATAATCCCATCACCACCGCCCGCTATAGCATCGGCACCGCGCCCGGCGGCCTGCGCCACATCGCAGCCGTGGATTGGGACCGGAATGGCTACACCGATTTCCTCTACGCCACCGGCAACGGTCTGGATATCTTCTGCTACAACCGCAGCACCACCCTCTGGGACCGCACCCAACTCATCAACCAAGCCGGTGGTTTTCAGGTCGTGACGGTGCTCGATTTTGACCGCGATGGGAACATGGATGCAGTTGCCGCGAATGCCACGCATCTCTTTTTCATCCGCAACAACCCGCACGTCATCCACGCCACCGTCACCAGCCCCGCCGCCGTGGAAATGCCCGTGGGCAAGACCACCGCCGCACTCACTTTCACTGCCAGGACTGCGGGCCGCGCCACGCCCGGCACATGGCTCAACGATGCAGATGCCGTGCTCACCGGCTCGCAGTTGACCTTCCAGCGCGCCGTGGCCTCCGGGAACACATGGACGCCCGGCGCGGCGCTCACCAAGAGTGAACTCGCCGCCGCTGTGTCGTCGGTTTCGTTGATGGGGAACAGCACAGTGATCGGCAGCAGCGGCCCAGCCGCGCATCAGGCCGGTGGCTTGCTCAATGTGCATCACCACACGGTGCTGGGCAGCCTCGTCCCCGTCCCGCCAGCCGGTAACATCGTCCACAGCCTGCGGTTCACCGTGCCGTCCGGCGCGCTCGCGTCCGGGCCTGTGCGCTTCTTTGTCAGTCTGAACTGGCTCAGCGGGCAGGAAATGGATGGCTACAACACCATCGTCCCCGGCGCCGGCATCCCCGTGCGCACCAGCGGCGTAGCGCCGGTGCTGGTCACCATCGTCCCGGACTACACCCCGCTCCAGGCATGGCGCGCGGAGCACTTCGGCGCTCCGGACGGCTCCGGCCTCCACGCCAACGGGGCCGACTTCGACAACGACGGCGTGGCCAACCTCGTGGAATACGTAACCGGCACGACCCCCACCCTCCCCGAAACGACCCTCAACGCGGCCCGCGGCCTCAGCCTTCTCCAGCCCGCCAATGCCCAGTCGCTGGTGAGATTCCGCCTCGTGATGAACAACGAAGCCGCGGGCGATCCCAAAGTACGCGTCACCATTCAGCGCAGCACCACCCTTGGCTCATGGACCACGCAAAGCAGCCGCACCGGCGGCACCTCATGGACCGGCTCCCAGCCCGTCAACGCAGCGAACGGATCGTCCACCACAGCAGTCTTCACGCCCGGCTTCACCCACCAGAGCGCGCCAGAACTTTTCCTTCGTCTGAAGGTGGAGGAACTGCCGTGATCCCCAACCGCAGCGCAAGGCCATCCCTGGTTTAAACAGGGCTACTGCTTCGACCCCTGCGCCGACGGCGTTCGCAATATCCGATTCCGAGTTCATCTGCAGGATGGACAAGCTTACGAGATGGAAATATTGGTACAGCTCCGCCAGTTAGACGGCTCGGCTTTCGCTGAAAAGTCGGTCGGTCCGGCTTATCCGACCAAAGTTGGAGGTGCGGCGTGCGAAATGTGTTGCGGCTTGAAGCGGGCGGGCTTTGCTAGGCGGATGTTCATGAGCGAAAGCAACTTCCGCCCGAGACTCGGACGCGGGCTAGGTTGGCTGTGCTGTTTTATTGCGGCGCTGGCCAGCGGGTTGAGCGCGCTCCTCGCGCAG
The DNA here is from genome assembly GCA_027618625.1 of Verrucomicrobiota bacterium. Taxonomy (GTDB): domain Bacteria; phylum Verrucomicrobiota; class Verrucomicrobiia; order Verrucomicrobiales; family DEV007; genus JAGROY01. Next base: position 247 of record JAQCER010000821.1, on the reverse strand, counting down.
GACGCGCTTCCTGCCGACGTTGCTCTTCCGCTCAGCTCGATCGCCGAGCTCAATCGCACACTTACCGATCCGGAGCGCTCCGTCCCGACGATGATGCGATTTCGTGGGACTGTGATCTTTACCAGCCGCGCAGGAGATTTCTGTCTTCAGCAAGACGAGGTGGGCGTGATGATCGAGCCGCCGGATCCCGCGCTGCGTCCAGAGCTGGGCGATCTCGTCGAGGCGGAGGCGGCGGTCTCGTTCCACG
>JAQCER010000820.1 GCA_027618625.1 Verrucomicrobiota bacterium | reverse complement strand
CTCCAGTTTTGATCTGGAAGTCAGCAACACCGCGGCGATCGAATCCCGCCTCAAAGACGCTGAGTTCTACGCGTCGGCAGAAAGCGGCGGCCCAGTGGAATTATTCTCCACTCCGCACGTCGCCAATGTTGTAGAGAAGTCGCGTTGGTTCAAGGCCGCCCTCCTCGGAGCAGCGGGGCTTGTCCTTGGATCGGGCATTGTGCTGGCATTCATCTTCCTCGGCGAAGTGTTGAACAAGAAATTGCGCACTCCAATGCAGGCTGCCATCGCTTCGGCGACGCTGCCGAAGTTCATGTTCCACAGCGGCAAGGGAGCGAACGTGAATCTTCACGATTTCGCCGTGACATGCATCCTTAAGTTTCTGCCTGAGCGTCGCTTCCTGTTTCCAGTCGTAGGTGACGTCGATGGCGAATCGGAGTTTTGGACCTGCCTGCTTGAGTCGTTCGGGCGCGGTGGCAGCAAGCAACGCGTTGTCTTTGCCGATGTGAGCCACCGTCCAGTAGCCATCGAGGCGCTGCCGGACTATGATCCGAATGCAACTGATCAAACGATGAGCCGGATCGATATTGCAAAGCTCACTGGTGAAAACTTTGCCAACTTTGCCAGCAGCCTACCAACGAGCACCATACTGCTGGTGCGCTGGGCCAGTGATCCGGATGCTACACTGGCAGCGCTGGCTCCGCACATCGAGCGTTACTACCTGCTCGCGTCTCAGGTGACTTCCAACTCAAGTGAACTGGAAGAATTGAGCCGTGTTTACGATCAGGTGTTGGGTGATGCTGAGGGCCTGGTTCTGGTGCAGAAGGATCGTCCGGGCTTTGCCAGCCAATTCGTATCTGCTATAGAGCGCTGGTTCATCCAGATGCAGGCCCAGCGCAGTTCTGAGCTGTCACCACTTTCCAATGTGGCAGGTGCCCCGCAAAGGTCGATCCACGTCCATCCTGAACATACTTTTGGTAAAGCCTGATCCAGTGATGAATCCTAACGTTCAAACAATAGCGGGTATGCTGCTTGGCCTCACGATGGCTGCAACCGTATCAGGTGTAGCCGACCCGGTGCCTGAGTCTGCAAAAGTCGTTCCGTCACCTGCTGCCCAGCAACAACGCAAAGCCCAAGGGGCCAATGCATACAAACTGGGAGCGGGCGATACTCTTCGGTTTCGGCTCCATGGGGCTGGCGCCGAGGGCCTGGAACAGGCGTCGCCGATCTCGCCTGACGGCACGGTAAGCTACCTGCAAGCCAAGCAGATCCGCGCAGCAGGGCTCACCATCCCACAATTGCGGTCGAACATGGAGCAGGCCCTGGCCGTCTATCATCGGGATCCAAAGCTCATCGTCACACCAGTGGAGTTGGCCAGCAAGCGTTACACGATCCTCGGCAGTATCCGCGAAAGGGGAACGTTCGCGCTCAACCGCACCACCACACTGTTGGAGGCGATCGCAAACAGCAAGGGCTTCGAATCGAAGGAGACGAGCGCCGGGGTGAACGACCTCGCCGATTTGAAGCGTTCGTTTGTCATGCGTGACGGCCAGCGATTGCCGGTAGATATCGAGCGACTGTATGCAGGTGACATGCGGCACGACGTCGTCCTGCGCCCTGACGATTACATCTACATCGCATCGAATCAGAATACAGAAGCCTACGTTCTTGGTGCAGTGAGCAAACCTGGACGCGTGGAACTGACAGTGCCAACGACTGTAACGGGTGCGGTGGCGATGGCTGCTGGATTCGACAACGATAAGGCATGGAAGAGTCGCGTGCTCCTGGTGCGCGGCAGCATGACTGCACCGCAATCCAAAGTGATCGATCTCAAAGCCGTGCTTCGCGGTGCCGAGCAGGATCCGGTGCTCAATCCTGGAGACATCGTTTACGTGCACGCCAAACCGTGGGCGTTTGCTGAAGACATCATCGATGTAGCGGCCCAATCATTTATGCAAGGTGCCATCGTGGCCGAACTGGAAGACCGTCCGGCGATCACGGTCGGGGGCTTCCAATAAAAATTTCCTGAAGGAGACAATTCATAAGCAACGACTGGAAATATGACGAAAATCAATTTAAAGAAAAGCGCGACTCTGGGACTTTTCGCAGCAGCAGCCATGTCGATGGCATCGTGTTCGCTGCCGATGGGCCGGGTGCAATTTGACCCGTATTCGGACAACAGCCTCGCCGCTACGGATGGGCCCGCCAAAGGCGAGGCGGCTGAAGTCGAATCGAATCAGCTGGTATCGGGTGGAAAGCTGGATTTTTACGAATTCCGCCGTCCCAAGGTTCCTTCACCGCTGTTGCTGAAAGCGGATCATTCGGCGTACATCCTCGGCGCGGGCGACACTCTTCAAATCGAAGTGGTGGAAGTTCCAGAGACCCGGGCGGAAGCAGTGGTGATGCCAGATGGCATGCTTTTCTACGATGTCGCCGAAGGCGTCCGCGCCGGAGGCAGGACGCTCGCCGAAGTGGAAGCGGAGCTGGCGAAGCAGTTGGACAAGGAATATGCGTTCCCAGTGGTGACGGCTTCACTACAGAATCCAACGAGTCGTGGATTCACGATACTGGGGCAGATCCGGAACCCAGGCAGTTACGCACTGACCAAGCCAACCCGATTGCTCTCAGCCATAGCCGAGGCCGGTGGTTCGGGCAGTGGAAGTGGAGCCTCTGCTCTCGCTGATCTTCCCCGGTGCGTCGTGATCCGCGCAGGCGAGGTGCTGCCGGTCGATTTCAGTGCCTTGATTGAAGAAGGGGACATGCGCCACAATGTTTATCTTCAGCCTGGTGACTACGTTTTCATGCCCGCGGAAGGTCGTGATAAAGTGTTCGTGCTCGGAG
>JAQCER010000819.1 GCA_027618625.1 Verrucomicrobiota bacterium | reverse complement strand
CGAAATGGACGAGGCCGCCGATCTTCAGGAAATGGTCGATCAGTCAGTGAATGTTCCTGATAATGAACAATCTGGGGCAGATCCTGCAAGTCCAAAAATCCAGCCGGCAGTTGACGAACAAGGCAAAGTAGAATCATCTGAGAATCCAGAGGGATGACCAAACTTTAAAAAATCACGTGGGGCGAAGAAAACGCTCGTCGCACTGGCAATTTTCCTATGGCGTTCTGATTCACCCCCAAAACTCTTTCTATCACTTTCCATTTTATTCACTGAACCTATTTCCAGGGAATTACCAAAATTTTGAATATGTTAAAACGACTGAGACGCGCGTTTGGTTGCGGCTCGGACATTCGCAAGGGCACTAAAATAGTAGTCAATTGCGAGAAGCTTGAGCACCGCATCGCTCTTTTAGAGGATGGAGTGCTTGAGGAGTACAATGTCGAGCGCACAGCCGACGATATGATCGTCGGAAGTATCTATAAAGGCCGGGTGAAAAACATTGAGGCCGGTCTCAAAGCCATGTTTGTAGACATCGGCATTGAGAAAAATGCTTTCCTTCACTTCTGGGACGCGATCCCAGCAGCACTGGACGGAACACTGGAGGAAATTACCCGGAAGGGGAAATCTTCTAGTCGACAGAAGAAGATCACATCGAAGGACATCCCCAGCATTTACCCTGTGGGCTCTGAAGTGATGATTCAAGTGACCAAGGGCTCAATCGGCAACAAAGGTCCCCGGGTAACGACCAACATTTCGCTTCCCGGCCGATTCATGGTGCTGATGCCTTTGAATGACCAATTCGGCATCTCGCGGAAGATCGAATCGCCGGACGAGCGGAAGAGATTGCGACGTACTATGGAAAAACTGACCGTGCCGGAAGGCATGGGAGTGATTCTTCGCACCGTTGCTCAGGGCAAACGCGCCCGCTACTTTGTCCGAGACCTGCACATGCTCCTCGAACAATGGGACGAAATCGCTGAACTCAGGGACACGAAACCAGCTCCCGTGCGCGTTTTCGAAGAACCCGGATTGATCGAACGCACCGTGCGCGACTTCCTCACGGATGAAGTCGACGAAGTCATCTGTGACGATCTTGAACAAGTCGAGTTCATGAAGGAACTCGCCAGTCAGATCTCACGGCGATCGCGCAAACGCATCAGCCACTTTCAGAGCACAGAGCACATTTTTCACAAATTCGGAATCCAGCGCCAGATCGATGACGCCTTCTTTCGTCAGGTATGGTTGAAGTGCGGTGGTTATCTGGTGATCGACGAGACCGAGGCCATGATTTCCATCGACGTCAATACTGGCCGCAATCGTGGTAGTGCGAACACCGACAAGATGATCCTCGAAACCAACGTCGAGGCCGCTCAGGAAGTCGCGCGCCAGCTCCGCTTGCGGAACATTGGCGGTCTTGTTGTCGTCGACTTCATCGACATGAAGAATCGCAAGGATCAACTGCTGGTCTACAAGACGATGCGCGAGCGTCTCTACAAAGACAAGGCCAAGACCCAGGTACTTCAGATCTCCCAGCTCGGACTCATGGAAATGACCCGCCAGCGCCTGCAGGAGAGCCTCACTCAGTCAATGTATGAGCCCTGCACCTACTGTCAGGGCCGCGGCAAAATCAAATCGACCGAGACCATGAGCGTCGAGTTGCAGAGGGCGATCAACGCCATTATGCAGAAGTATCCCGAATCCCAGCATGATCTGTTGATCATCGTCAATCCCGAGTTACTCCATCGCCTGCGCACCGAGGACGACAAACTGCTGGTCGAGCTTGAGCGCAAACACCACGGCCGCCTGACCTTCCGCAGCGACCCCACTTACCATCGCGAGCAAGTCCTGATATCCAACGCTGCGACCGGAGAAGAATTCAAACCCTGAGGATCATTTTTGCCAGTGCCACCCACGGGGTGAGGGGGACCGCGAAATTCGGGCCAGAGGTTAAGCTATGCTATGATATGATATGGCGGCGGGGGGCGGATGTTCGTCCGAACCCAAACCCTATCCAAATATCCGAACGAAAGCCAAACGAAGAACGCACGAACCCGAATTCAAGGCCCGCATGGCGCTCGAAGCGCCCAAAGGCATCAATCCTATCCAGCAGATCGCGCGGGACAAGAGTGGTGGCAGAAGTCTTTGGAGGCGGCAAAAGATTTGCAGGATGGCAAGGAAGTCGGACGTATCGGTTATTATGCGCCCGACATGATCATCAAGGGCAACCTGATTGATTCCATCACTGGTTTTGGATTTCTTTTCGCAAAGGGCCAGTGAATGAAATGCCTCATTAACAACAAAGCGCTGATCCAACTTCAGCGGCTGCTCTGTCGGCCATGCTCTCCGTATCTTTAACCGCCGTTCCGTCTCCACGCTCATCCCCGCCGGAGTCGGCAAAGGCTAGACGTTAGGCTCCTCTACGCATTCATTGATGAAAACGATCATACCCACAAAAATTTCGATTATGCCTCTCCGGCGACCGCAGTATAACGTCGCCCATGAAAAACACTCGCTACGGCATTTCTGCTTTACTCGGCCTGTCCATCCTATTGGGCGCGTTGATTTGGTTTCTGTCGCCACTGGTTACCGGGCACCGTGAGCCATGGGATGCCAACCCACCTTTCTACCCTTTTGCGTTGGTCGCCTCCGGTTTTATTCCAGCCTGCTTTTCCGCCCGCTGGTTCTGGCTCTGGGCCGCAGGTGCGTGGCTCGGACAGGTGATTGCTTTTCTGTTTTTGGTCGTGCGCTCAGGCAACGCCGGGTTATGGCCGATCAGCCTTGTGTTTCTCTGCGTCTGTTCGCTTTTGAGTCTGGCCGGAGCAG
>JAQCER010000818.1 GCA_027618625.1 Verrucomicrobiota bacterium | reverse complement strand
CGGCGATTCACGATTTTGCGACGAATACGGGGTCAAATTCCCTTACGTCACGGGCGCGATGGCCAATGGCATCGCATCGGAAGAACTTGTGATGGAGATTTCCAAGGCAGGAATGCTCGGATTCTTTGGTTCTGCGGGCCTGCTGCCGGATCGGGTTGAGGCGGCGATTGACCGAATCCAGGCGGCTCTGGGGGACAAGCCGTTTGGGTTCAACCTTATTCACAGTCCGAATGAGCCGGAACTTGAGGCGTCGATCGTTGATCTTTACCTGAAGCGGGGGATTCCTCTGGTGGAGGCTTCTGCCTACCTGGCACTGACCCTGCCGGTCGTTCGCTATCGGGTGACGGGGATTTTCCGTGATGATGAAGGCAATGTCATCGCTCCCAACAAGATCATCGCCAAGGTGTCACGGATCGAAGTAGCGACACATTTTTTCTCGCCGCCCCCGACCAAATTTCTGGACGAACTGGTCCGTAGCGGCGAATTGACTCTCGAACAGGCGGAGATGGCCCGGGAAATTCCGATGGCTCAGGATCTCACAGCCGAGGCGGATTCTGGTGGTCACACGGACAATCGCCCGGCTGTTACCTTGCTGCCGACCCTGGTTTCCCTGCGCGATCGTCTGCAAGAGCAGTATAAATACCTGAATCCGCTGCGGGTTGGAGCAGCCGGTGGGATCTCGACGCCGGCTTCTGCGGCTGCGGCATTTGCGATGGGTGCTGCCTATATCGTGACCGGTTCCGTAAATCAGGCATGTGTCGAATCTGGTTCGTCCGATCAAGTGCGCAAACTCCTTGCCCAGGCGGAACAGGCCGATGTCGCCATGGCGCCTGCGGCGGACATGTTTGAAATGGGCGTCAAAGTGCAGGTTTTAAAGCGGGGAACGATGTTCGCCATGCGTGCGAACAAACTTCACGAATTCTACCGTAGATACCAGTCGCTCAACGAGTTAAATTCCCAGGAGATGGAGATGCTGGAAAAACAGTATTTCCGGGCCAGCCTTGACGAAACATGGGAATCGACTAAGGAGTTCTTCCGCAAAACTGACCCAACGCAAATCGCCCGGGCTGAAGTCGATCCTAAGCACAAAATGGCCCTGATTTTCCGCAGTTACCTTGGTCAGAGTTCAAGATGGGCCAATGTCGGCGAACCGACCCGGACAGTAGACTACCAAGTCTGGTGTGGCCCGGCGATGGGCGCTTTTAACGAATGGGTCAAGGGCAGCATTTTAGAACATCCAGAAAATCGAAAAGTCGTTACAGTAGCCTTGAATATTCTCTATGGAGCAGGAGTGACTCTGCGTGTAAATATCCTCAACACCCAAGGAATTCTCGTCCCCTCCGAATGGTCTCGTCCAGCTCCATGCGAACTGGCGCGAGTAAACGTATTATTATGTCAATGAGTAGCACAGGCAGCCGTAACGCCAATGAAGTCGATAAGCGATCGCCCAATCGATCGCCGATAGCGATCTGCGGGATTGGGTGCATCTTTCCGCAGGCCGATAATCTTGAAGCGTACTGGGAGAACATCAAAAGTGGCGTCAACTCGATCACCGACGTGCCTCGGGCGACACACTGGAGCCCTGATGACTACCTGGATCTGGATCCCAAGTCGCCGGACATGACGTATGCCGCACGCGGTGGCTTCATTTCGCCGATTGACTTCAATCCGATGGAATACGGGATTGCGCCCAAGGATATTGAGGCCACGGACACCAGTCAGCTGCTCGGAATGATCGCGGCGAAAGAAGCCCTGAAGGATGCTGGCTATTGGGAAAATAGGGATTTCGATCGCTCGCGCACCAGCGTTATTCTCGGCCTCACTGGAACATTGGAGTTGGTCATCCCGCTCGGCGCGCGGCTAAGCCACCCCATTTGGCGTAAGGCCCTCAAAGACAGTGGCCTCGATGATGAAACCACGCAAGAAGTCGTGGATCGCATTTCCGACAGCTACGTCGACTGGCAGGAGAATTCGTTCCCGGGATTGCTTGGCAACGTGGCCGCAGGGCGGATCGCGAATCGCTTTGATCTGGGCGGCACGAATTGCGTGGTAGATGCAGCATGCGCCAGTTCTCTCAGCGCCATTCATCTTGCAGCGATGGAACTGGAGTCGGGCAAATCTGACATGGTTCTGGCTGGTGGCATTGACACCTTCAATGACATCTTCATGTACATGTGCTTCAGCAAGACGCCAGCACTGTCCCCGACTGGCGATGCGAGGCCATTTTCCAAAGATCGCGATGGCACGATTCTCGGCGAAGGTTTGGGAATTCTCGTGCTCAAGCGCCTTGAGGACGCGGAGCGGGACAACGATAAGATCTACGCAATCATCAAGGGAATCGGAACGTCGAGCGACGGCAAAGGCAACGCCATCTACGCACCCAGTGCCAAAGGGCAGACGAAAGCGTTGCGGCGTGCCTACGAGCAGGCGGATATTCACCCGTCGACCATCGAGCTTGTCGAAGCTCACGGCACAGGAACCAAAGTCGGTGACGCAATTGAGGTCAACGCTCTGACCGAAGTCTATTCCGACAAAGACCAGCCGCGCTCCGGTTCGTGGTGCGCGCTGGGGTCCGTCAAATCACAGATCGGGCATACCAAGGCAGCATCAGGCGTAGCTGGAATGATCAAGGTGGCGATGGCCCTCCATCCGCGCGTGCTGCCGCCGACGGCCAAAGTTAGCCAGCCGCTCGACGTTGCAGCACCCGGGAAGTCACCGTTCTACGTGAATACCGTCAAGCGACCCTGGGTGAAAAATCCCCATGCGCCACGCCGCGGTGCGGTGAGTTCATTTGGATTCGGTGGCAGCAATTTCCATTGCGTGCTGGAAGA
>JAQCER010000817.1 GCA_027618625.1 Verrucomicrobiota bacterium | reverse complement strand
GAACCGGTGATTCAAGCAAAACTTGGTTCGACAGTCGTTACCCTTACTACGGGAAAGTCATGGGGTATACTCGCGAGAATGTTGGCCCGCCCACCACTCAGAGTGCCCGGCCCGACATCATGCAGCGCTGGATCGACCGCTGGTTCAGCCTGCGCAAGACAGTGCTGTCCATTGAGAATATCAATGCCACTGTTCATAAATACGCAGATCCTCTGAATGTCCCATCTGGCAGCGATCCGACGCTTCCAGCGGCGCGTGACCGGGATCTGAAGCGCTGGAAGCAGCGCGGCAACGGCGGTATCTATGACGGCGGTGACAGGACTTGGACTGGCGAAATTGCGCATATGAAAGGCTGGCTGAAGGCGCGCGCCGAATGGATCGATGATCAGTTTCCTGATGAGCCGGTGTTCAGCAGATCGGGAGGAAGCGTCCCAGTGGGAAGTTCGCTGGCCTTCAACTTCGGCGAAGGCACCGCCTACTACACCACCGATGGCAGTGACCCGCGTGCCCCGGGAGGTGAGGTCGCCACAACTGCGAAGATGTTCGAAGGGGGCGCGATCGATTCAACGCTCGTGCCGCTCGACGCTCCTGTTGGCTACTTCATTCCAAGCGATGACTCGCTGGGGCTCACGTGGACGCAGCCAAGTTTCGATGGATCATCCTGGACGCAAGCGCCCACGGGAGTGGGCTGGGAAACGGCAGGAGGTACTCTGGAGCCCATTATCAAGACCAACATCTCTGATCAGCTGCGCAATGTGAACGCTGGTGCCTATTTCCGCTGGGAGTTCACCTTCAACAACGCCGATGCAGTCAACGGTCTTACGCTCAACGTGAATTCCGATGATGGCTTCGTTGCCTACATCAATGGTGTTGTCGTTGCTTCGCTGCATGCTCCGAGCCCGATCGCATGGAATAGTCAAGCAACGGACTCCGATTCCGACAACGACGTTGTCAAAGGACGGACGATCGACATCTCTGCCAACAAGTCTGCGCTGCGCAACGGAACGAACGTCCTCGCGATTCACGCGATGAACTCAAGCGCCGGCGGATCCGACTTCGTGATCCGCGCAGGACTGGATGTGAACGAGACAGTGGTGCCAGAACCTATTCTCCTGAATGCAAGCCAGACGATCACCGCTCGAGTGAAAAATGGCGACTTCTGGGGAGCCCCTGTGGTGCAGTCCTATGCAGTAGGCACCACTCCTGCGACAGCTGCGAACCTGATGGTCTCCGAGATCATGTATCATCCGTCCGACCCCTCCGCTGCTGAAATTGCTGCTGGTTTCGCCGACCAGGATCAGTTCGAGTTTATCGAGTTCATGAACATCAGCAACACGGCGATCGACCTCTCGGGTGTTGCCTTTGGTGCTGGAGCGTCATTCTCATTCCCCGGAGGGCTGTTGCTTGCCGCAGGTGCCCGCACCATCGTTGTGAGCGATGCCGCAGCGTTCCAGGCGCGCTACGGCGCCGGACTGGCTGGGGTGATCGCAGGCCAGTTCGGAGCAGAGTCAAACCTCTCCAACAATGGCGAGCGCATCCTGATCCTTGGCATTGATGGCACCCCAGTGAAAGAATTCACCTACGATGACATGGCTCCGTGGCCAGAGGCCGCAGACGGAGACGGGTTCAGCCTGGTCCTGATTTCCCCGGACAGTGCTCCTGACCACAACAACGCCGCCAGCTGGACGGTTGGAGTGAGCGGGGGAACCCCGGGGACTGGCGAAAACACCACCAGTTTCGTCGGCGATCCGAACGCTGATAATGACAACGATGGCCTCTCGGCCTTCGCCGAGTATGCCCTGGGCACCTTCGAAACAGACAGCACATCCGGCCCTGGCGTGATCCAGGTGAGGGTCGATGGCGGCGGCGATCTGCGCATGACCTTCCCCAAGAACACTGCGGCTGGTGACGTGATCTTCACCGTAGAGATTTCCACCAACCTTCAGGACTGGGCTAGCGGCGATAGGGTTTCGCTGGTCGAAGAAGTTTCTACAGGTCCGGGTCGATCGGAAGTAACCTACCAGAGCGCCCTCCCCGACGCCACAGAGGTCTACATGCGCCTGAGAATGACCCAGCGCCAGTAGTCAACGGCTCGATTTATTTAACACCCTGACGTAGAGAGCATAGAGTTCCGACAAACCTGTGTCCAGAACAGTCCCACAACGAGCCTGAGGGGGCCTTTGTGTCTGGACAGAGTGCGAACCCGGCTTAAGTTTTCGGCGATGATTCGAATTTCCCATATCCTCCCCATCTTTTCCTTGCCGCTTCTCGCAGCGATTATTCCTGCGAACGCTCAAGAGGACGCCAGGGGTGCAGGCAAGATCAGCTTTGAAAAGCAAGTCAAACCGATTCTGGAAAGCGCCTGTATCCGCTGCCACGACCAGGAAGAAGCGGAAGGAGAACTGATGCTGGACACCCGGGCAAACGCACTGGTCGGTGGTGAAAATGGCCCGGCACTGGTGCCCGGCAAACCCGAGGAAAGCCCCCTCTACACCTCGACAATGCTGCCGGAAAATGACGATCTTTCAATGCCTCCAAAAGGGCAGTTTCTCGCTAAGAGTCAGATTGAAATCATCGGCAAGTGGATTTCAGAAGGGGCCGAGTGGCCGGAACCGATCAAGCTGGAAAAGCAATCCCGCATGATGTTCGCGCGTGATATTCAACCCATTCTGGAAGAACATTGTGCCGCTTGTCACAAGACAGATAAAGCGGAAGGCGACTTCAACATGACGACCCGTGAGATGGCATTCACCACCGGGGAGAACGGCCCAGTGATCGTCCCATTTGATCCTAACGCCAGCTCCATCTACTTCCTCACCATCCTGGATAAGGAAGACGA
>JAQCER010000816.1 GCA_027618625.1 Verrucomicrobiota bacterium | reverse complement strand
AGTTGCGATTCAATACCAGGACGATGTTCTTGTGTAGATCAGTCATTGGTTTGGTGGTTGAGTTAGGTTTGATTGCATCATGATCTGGAGTGCGTCCGGCCTGACGGCGCTTTTTTGCCGGACACGCGATCGCTCGACAGAAAAAGCTCAGTCAAGCCTGAGCACTCCGAGCACTCCAGACAAGACGACAGTCCCCTCGCCAGGGGCTGTCGTTGCGGTAAGTTAACAGATGGTGCCTTTGGCTTAGTAAAAAATCTGGCTTCCGGCCACCGGGGCACCGGGAGTTCACGGGAGACGCACATCATCCAGAGCGATACCCATGGCGATTGGTGCAGTCTCACAAAGCGACACCTGGCGTCCGCGCCTTCCTTCGAAGGCTCGGCATCTCCAGAGGCGGAAGCGTTATTGACCGGACTCGAACCGGTAACAGCCCGTTGTAAACAGGTGCTCTACCATTGAGCTACATTGTGTAGTTCGACCGATACGCGGAACTTCGACGGGAATTCCCTGGAAGCCGCATGGTCTTGAAAATTTGAATAATGTTGTAGTGGTGACTTTTAGTCGCCATCTGTCAGGGTTTCGCAAAGCTGGCGACTAAAAGTCACCGCTACTTCGCCCACCGCGTTTCCAAAAAAGCGCAATGCTTTCCTCACTCTGTCAAAAATTGCAGGTAGTCACCTGCTGGCCCAATCACCGAACAGTCCTCGCAAAAGCCCTTCGGCTGGCGCTTGCAGCGGGCCAGCCGAAGCCGACCCGCCGCGTTGCTGTGCCGCTGGCACTACTGAACCACGTCAGCCACTCGGCCTGCTCCAACTGTGCGACCACCCTCGCGAATGGAGAACTCCATCCGCTGCTCGAGAGCGACGGATTTCTGTAGTGTTACGGTCATGCGGACGTTGTCCCCAGGCATGACCATGTCGACTGCCTCGGGCAATTCGATGATGCCAGGAACGTCTGTAGTTCCGAAGAAGAACTGCGGTGTGTAGTTCCGGAAGAATGGCGTGTGCCGCCCTCCTTCTTCCTTCGTCAGAACGTAGACTTCGGCATCGAAGCGCGTATGCGGCGCGACCGAACCAGGTTTGATCGCATACATTCCGCGCTCAATTTCTTCCTTCCGGATACCACGCAAGAGCAATCCTACACTGTCTCCCGCACGGCCTTCGTCGAGACTGCGGTGAAACATTTCAATGTCGGTGACGACACACTTCCTGGTATCGCGCAGGCCAACGAGTTCGATTTCCTCCATACGCTGGAGGATACCGCGCTCGATGCGTCCGGTCACCACAGTGCCTCGACCTTCGACCGTGCACACACTCTCGATCGGCATGAGGAACGGCTTGTCGAGATCACGATCGGGCGTCGCAATGTAGTTGTCCACTGCATCAATCAGCCTTTCGATTGCTGATACATGCACCGGATCATTCGCCATCGCGCGTAGAGCGGATCCACGCACGAACGGAATGTCATCACCGGGATAGCCGTAGTTGTTGAGCATCTCCCGAAGCTCCATCTCAACGAGATCGAGCAACTCCGGGTCATCGACCTGATCGACCTTGTTCATGAATACGACCAAAGCCGGAACACCGACCTGGCGCGCGAGCAAGATGTGCTCACGGGTCTGCGGCATTGCGCCTTCAGCCGCGCTGACCACCAGGATCGCGCCGTCCATCTGCGATGCGCCGGTGATCATGTTCTTCACGTAGTCAGCGTGGCCCGGACAGTCGACGTGACCGTAGTGCCGGGTTTCGCTTTCGTAGGGAACGTGCGATGCATTGATCGTGATCTTGCGATCGCGTTCTTCGGGTGCCTTGTCGATGTTCTCGTAAGCCTGAGCTTTAGCCAACCCTTTCGCAGCCAACACTTGCGTGATGGCCGCCGTCAGTGTCGTCTTTCCGTGATCGACGTGGCCGATTGTGCCGATGTTCACATGCGGCTTGTTGCGTTCGAATGCGGCTTTGTTAGATGTTGCCATTTCGAATCTCCTTTCTTGTTTGTGTTGTTGCCCATAGCGGGTCAGCACGACGCATCAAACCAGGATGCGCCGCGAAAGTCTCGGGAGATTCGGCAGCGAATGGCTTGCCATGTGGGACGGAATGGCATGCCGTCTGCGGTGCCCGGGTTGCAGCGCGAAAGAGAAAGACCGAGTGCCTCTCCGTCCTACGATGATGACGCTAGAGATGCTGTCGTCGCTTCACCATCCAACGTTCCGGATTCGGTTCACGGGCGAATCCTAACGCTTCGTAGAGTCCGTGAGCATCCTGTGTCGCAAGTGCCCAGCTATCTATGTCACTCATGCGAGGGTGATCGAGCAGAAATCGAACGATCTGCTTGCCGAGCCCCTGGCTGCGATTATCTGGCGCAACGAAGACATCCATCAGATACGCAAATCGTGCGAAATCAGTGACGACTCGTGCAAAGGCACACTGGCCGAACTCCGGATGATACACGCCAGCGACCAGTGACGAATTTTCGATGCTACTTCTGAGCTGCCATGTCGGGATATCCTTGGCCCAGTAGGAACTTGCGAGCCAGCCGTGCACTCGGAGAAAATCGATCCGTTGCCGATCGTCGGTGATCTTGAAAGAGTCAAATTGCGCAACGTGAACACTCATAGCGGAAGCTCCATCGGATAAATCGTAAACTGCTCAGTTTCGCGATCAAGGTAGTGCGCCACTGGGTTTGTGAGAGTTGCGCGGTCAAGCTCGACGGTCACAAATCCTGCCTGCTTGTGCATCTCCGAGGACACCATTCCCGCGGCACCGCAGTTCACACACATGGTCTTGCCCACTCGCTCGATCCAGCGCTGATGCTTGTGGCCGTGGAAGTATGCGATCGGCTC
>JAQCER010000815.1 GCA_027618625.1 Verrucomicrobiota bacterium | reverse complement strand
GAAAACTCCCAGGGCGTTGCCCTGGGCTGCTATGATAGAGCCCGTTGGGCTTAGAAAGCTACGGTCTCGCCGATTTCAAACATACATCACACTACGGTAGCACCTCTCCCGAGCAGGCAGTGTGGGATCTGCGATCCGGGTGATCATCGCATTGACGGCTGCGAGTCCTTGTCCATGGCAAGGCTCGTGAAACCGGCGCGGTAGTTGTTGATTCCAACCAGATCCAGGTTACTCCGTTCAGGAAAGGGGCAGAAATCACGGTCGAGCAGGACCACGGGAACCCCCGCTTTTTGAAATCTTGCGACGATTCGATGATTCAACCCGTACGCGATACAGTGTTCCTCGTGCTCAAGGGGCGCGAAGAAGATACCGTCCACGTCCTTATCGAGAAAGTAGCGACAGATTTCTGTAGGTCGCTCCATGCCGCCACTATCGGCCTCGTTGAGAGCGCTACCGGGGCCCCACACCCATCCGGCTCGGTGGCTGGCAGCCGCATCAGCGATCGCGCCACAAATGGGCGCAAAGATTTCCGTCTCACCGAGTCCTGGAATGATCAGGCCAAAGTGCAGATTGGCGTTGTTCTCTTGCGGGAGGTCGTTGACAAACGATCCCGATCCGGCGCGCCGTCGGATCAGTCCTTCGGCGACGAGATCATTGAGTGCCCGCGATACAGTCAGTCGGGAAATGCCAAACTGCTGCGAAAGCTGAGCTTCCGTTGGTAAGCGGTCGCCGGTTGCAAGTTCCCCGGCATCAATGCGTTCGTGCAGATAGCCATACCCTTGACAGATATACCCTTGACAGATTCTTCCAGAATCGGTTACCAACGCCGAAATCAAATCCCCGGCTTCGATTCACCATGATGAAAATCCCCTTTCTCGTCGCAGCCATCGTGCTCGTGTCCGTAAGTCTTTTGAGCGCCGAACTCATCGGATTCTATTCGTTCGATGATGCTGCCAACCCACAAGCTGACGCATCCAGTTCTGGCAACGACCTGTCTACAGGCGGCACGCCGCCTGTCTACGAAGGCGACGGCGGAATTACCGGCGGGGCGTACCGCTTCAATGCCACTGGAAGTCTGGTTGTGCCGATCAACATCAATCCTGGCGAGAAGCCCCAGCTCACCCTCGGTGCATGGGTGAAGACTGACACGCTTGATCCGGGTCTGCGTAAAATCATGGGCAGTGACGACGGTGGATGGGACCGCACCATCGGACTGGACACTCGGGAGCCAGATTTCACATTCCGCTACACGTCATTTACGGGAGATGGACCTCCCGTCGAAGGAACTCCCGGGCCGGAAAGTGTCGATGACTGGAGCTTTGTCGCTGCCGTGTATGATGAAGGGACAGCTGAGGTTACGGTGTATGTCGATCCGAATGCGTCGACGACTGATGACGGATTGGTGGGATTCACTGAGCCGACCGGCTTCGGTGATGGGGCCACGAGCTTGTCGATCGGGACCATCAGCCCGGTCAACAATAGCGAAGGCTGGCTCGGCATGATCGACAATGTGTTTATATTCGATGAGGCTCTTGATGCGGCAGCTGTCGAGCGGTTGCGCGATGGCGGGCCTGCAGCGCTGTACGCATTCACTGCGGCAGCCCTTCCTTCCGAAAATCTTGTTGCCTTCTATTCCTTTGACGATGGTGCCGCACCGCGAAAAGATGAAAGCGGCAATGGCAACAATCTGGCCAGCGCCTCACCGACTGCTGTTGATCCAGCCTATGCAGCGGCAGGTGGAGTCGACGGTGGTGGCTTGAATTTCGACGGAACTCAGCGCTTCATCGTCCCTGTGAATGTCAACCCCGATGTCATGCCGAAGATGACGATGGGAGCCTGGGTCAAGACCTCATCGCTCGCTCCCGGCCTGCGCAAAGTCCTTGGCAGCGATGACGGCGGATGGGACCGAACCATTGGCCTCGACGATCGGGCACCCGACTTCACCTTTCGTTACACTGCCTTCGTCGGCAACGGTCCACCCGTCGGGGGGACTCCCGGGCCGGTGAGCACCGACCACTGGACATTCCTAGCCGCTTCTCACGATCAGGCAGCAGGAACGGTCACCGTTTTTGTCGATCTGGATACTTCGACGACAGATGACCTGCCCGTTGCCGTCACGGCCCCGGCAAGCTTCGGCAATGGGCCTGGCAGCCTGGCACTCGGAGGCGTCGGCCCAAATGGTGCCGGCGAAGCCTGGCTTGGCTCGATGGACAACGTATTTATATACGATACAACGCTTTCACTAGGGCAGATTCTGACGCTCCGCAATGAGGGTAAAGATGCCGTCCTGGCGGCGGACAATCCCAATCTGGTCGTTCCCTCGGGTTCTCCCTTCGGCGCACTCGGTCAGGTGTCTGGGGGCGTTTCCAGGTCGATCGAGATTCGAAATGTCGGCAGCAGTGAAGAGTTGGAAATCAGCTCAGCAGTGGTAACGGGCAGGAACGCTTCTGTCTATTCAGTGACGGCATTTCCCGGCGCACTTGATTCAGGTATGACTGGCAATGTTGTAATCTCCTTCCAACCTGGCGCTGCTGTCGGCACCTTTGAAGCAACGCTTGTCCTGACCAGCAATGACCAGAGCAATCCTCGCCTCGAGATCGATCTCAGCGCCACCGTTTCAAGGGGATTGAGCGGACTGGTCGGCCTCTACCTTTTCGACAACTCCGATAACCCGTTGATCGATGAAACGCTTGGAGGCAATGACCTCCAAAGTGCTGGATCTGATCCGGTGTATCAGGGCTTCGGCGGTTTTGAGGGTGGCGCGTATTCATTCGACGGCGCGCAACGGTTGATTGCGCCGATCAACATAAACCCTGGAGCGATGCCGGAACTCACCATGG
>JAQCER010000814.1 GCA_027618625.1 Verrucomicrobiota bacterium | reverse complement strand
GCACCTGGAGTTTTTTGAAGAACTCGGCTGGAAGCGCGACCTCGACAAGGTGCTCGACCTGGCGCGTGCCGCAAAAGCGAAAGGCCACAAGGATGCCGAACTTTTGGAAGGCAAGGCGCTCCTCGAAAAAGCAATTGCAGAAAAGTCCGCACCAGTGTTGGGCGAAGCCCGCACCGTCCTGCAACGACTGGCAGCTGGCGGCCAACACGCCGAAGCCTACTGGGCACTCTACATTTCTTACATCGGTCGTGCCGGATTCGAAAAAAATGACGCCCACGCACTCGCGGCACTTGAGAAAGGAGCGGACGGCGGAGATCCCAGCTGCATGCAGACACTGGCCGCTCAAGTCGAACTGGAGCCGACCACCCTCAACCTCACCAAGGCCCGTGACCTGCACCTGCGACTGGCCAGAGACTGGCAAATCGAAAATTCGAAAGTCTGGCTTCGCGATCGTTCTCAAAAAGCGAAAACCGCTGAAGAACGTCAATGGTTTAAGGAAAACAGCGCCGCCTGGGAGTAATCGATTTCGACCTAATTCAAAAGTTCCTAACAATCATCCAGCACTATGAATCACCACAGAGCCTCCAGTATCGTCATCCTGCCCCTGACTTTCGCATGCCTCGCTCTCACCAGCTGCGAAACCGTAGACCCAAGGGACCGTGGCGGCTCGGTTTATGGCCCGAAGAAAGGCGACACCACAACCTTTGTCGCCAGCACGGATGGCCCGATCAAACTGGACAACCTGGTCAAAGTGGCAAAGACCATCCGCAAATACAAAGACCTGAATGCCAGCGAAGCCGCGATCCTGCAGGCCCTTGCTCAGCAAAAATTTGACGGCATGGTCGTCCGGGAAATGAAGATCCTGGAGAAGAAATACGAAGCCAAGAAGAAGGTCGTCCGCGCCAAGACGCAGAAGAAAGTGGCAGAGGTGCGCAAGCAGGCGACCGTAAAACGCAAAGCTGCCGCAACCGCTCCGCCAGAAAAGCGCCAGGCGATCGTTGCCGAGATCGAGAAAGAGGAGATCCAGGCGGTCGCTGTGGTCGAAAAACAGGAAGTTCAAGAAGTCGCCCAGATCGAAAGAGAGCATAAGGTCGAGGCCATCAGCGTTGCGAAGGCAAAGGTCTCGGGCATTTCCGTTCCCGTCGCAAACCCAGAAGGCAAGCAAGTCATCGCCGTGCACGACAAGATCAGCTCAGAAGGAGTCGTTTCCATAGCCAAGGCCGCCTACGAAGTCGACGTCAACCCGGCAATGATCGCGAAGAGCGTCGAGGGCACAGCCGTAGCCGTCGTCAATAACCAGAAACTGGCGATCGTAACGGACCTTTAGTTTAGGAGCTTTCGGACAAGCCCGAAGGCATGCAGCACGGAGTGCGCCCCTGCTCGAAATAACTTCTCTCTCCAGGCTTATCGTTCTCCGCCCGAGAGGATCGCCGCTGCCTCCGGGGTTACGGGAAAGGTTTTGGCATTGGTAAAGTCGAAGTCCTTGTGAGCGCCTTCACCCATGAAAGGTACCAGTGCAAATCCCTCCACCATCGTTTTGTCGTGACCAAGGGGCGCCTGTTCATCGATGCTGGTAACGCCAACAAGCACGTAAAGTTCGTCTTGTTGCAATTCCCCGGGTCGGCACCGCAACTGGACTGACATCAATGAGCCACCGGGCATCTCCCCAGGCAGGACGCGAACGAACGCCACGGTGCGCCCGTAGTCACGGGGCAGGAATGGCCGCGCCCAGTGCGAAGTGTCCTCATTGGCTTGCACCAAACCGATGAAGAGATCAACGCGGACTACCGAAATGAAGAAAACGTCTTCGTCGGCGTCTTGTGCACCGGGTAATTCCTTCCGCACCCAGTCGCGGACACTCGTGCGCTGACTATCATCCAGCATGAACTCGGACTGCATCTCATCGACGTGAGTGAATCCGGTGGCCGCCACGGTTACGGCAGCCACCAACGAGATCGCAATCATCGACCATGCGGAAAAACCGGGCACTCCATGCCAGGCGGCTTTTTCCTGCTCCTCATCTTCTTCGACGGGCAGGCGGCCGAATATTCGGCTTGCCACCGCTTCCATCGCCGAGAAGAGAATAGCAGTGAATACCCAGGATGTCAGTGGGGTCATTCGGTTCATGCCAAAATTTCCGATCATCGCACTCATCATCGCGCGGCTCAGCAGCGTAGCCAGAAGAACGACGATCGCCCAACGCAACGCACGACCACCGAAGGCGAGCGCTACCACGGAAGCCCCCAGAAGAACCAAGCCAGCTGGAACTTTACCGACCACTGAAACGAAGGCGGCAACCGCAACGAAGAAGCACGTGCCAGCGAGCACGCGTCCCCTGCCCCAGCCGCGGATCGCGCCGAATACTCCGGCGATCAGCAATGCGAGGCGCGTAAGGGGCGAACCAAAATCATGCGTTGTGACATACTCAAAAGCCCAGGACACCAGGCGCTTGAAATAGCGCACAGGATCCTGTTTCACCGTCTCCGCATAACGCGCGGCATAGAATGCATGCACTGCTCCTGAATCGCTGCGCTCAATTCCAGCTTCCTTCAACTCATCGTAAAGATCCGCGTTCCAGCCTGGCGAATCCGTCGCTGCTGAGTAAAGCAAATCGGAGCCGGCCGTTGACAGCGAGAAGGTATCGAAGCGCAGTTTCTGACGAATCATCCAAGGCCCCATGACGCAGGTGGCCCCGAGAGTAAACATGGCGCAGACCAGAATGGCACGCTTCCATGCCAGTCGCTGCAGCATGCAGCCTCCGAGCGTGATAAAGGCGAACAGTGGCAACCCCAGCATAGTGAAGGTTCGGGTCACATTCGACAGACCAATGAGTGCGCCAGCC
>JAQCER010000813.1 GCA_027618625.1 Verrucomicrobiota bacterium | reverse complement strand
CCGCCTCGACCAGACGACGCAGGTGATCAACGGCCTCGGCGTGATTCCCAGTCTGGATGAGCGCGAGACTGAGCATCTTGCGTGTGTTCGTGACATCCGGCTGCGCATCGACGGCGGCGCGGAGGTGAGGAATTGCCTCAGCGTAGTTTTGCAGCTTGAAGAAAACGGTTCCCCTATCCAGATGCGCCCGCGACTTGCCGGGATTCAATGCGAGCGTTCGTGCGTAAGCCCCCAGTGCCTCCTTGTCGTTGCCTTGAATGCGCAACTCATTCGCGACCAGGAAATACGATTCGGCCAATCCCTGATTCGCCCGGTCATCGCCGGTGCCTGTAAAAGCGTCGAGATATGCCTTGGCGGCCTCCGGCTTTCCGAAGCTCATGAATTTGTCGATCATCACGGTCGGAGTCGGCGGCCACGGTCCTTCGATCCAGATTCCCGGAAAATGTGCGGCTTTACTTCGGAGCATCTCTGAATCAGCATCTAAATCTAACAATGCCATATCGGCGATCAGCTGCTCTGAGTTCACCGGTCCTTTGTAAACGACCGCGATCTTTCGATTTCTGTCGAGCAGGATGCTGCTCGGCACCGGAAAGGCTTCGAACTTGTCGATCTGAGCACGCCCTGCGACTTCGAGCATCTCAAGAAAGTCCGGCCCGGCGAGTCCCACCTCGAACGGAAACGCCAGCTTGTCGATAAATGGTCTGACGATTGCGAAGCGGGCGTCGGCGGCGGCATTCGGTTCATCGACACTCAGTCCGAGAATGCGAACTCCCGTCTTCCCCAGCGCTTCCACATGGTCAGACCATTCCTTCATTTCCACAAGGCAGGGAGCACACCAAGTGGCCCAGAGGTTGATCAGAAGCGGGCGCCCATCGCTGACTAATGGGACGTCCACGCCATCCAAGCTCGTATAGTGGGCATTCGGCAATGGCAGGCGGGAGGCCATGACGATGCGGGCCTGTTGAGAAGGCACCGCAGTGAGCGCCTTCGTTGAAGTAAATTCCGCAGCAACGGGAGGCTCCCACTGGCGGGCCACACCGGCCCCTTGCTCGATCGTGAAGAATTTCCCCTCATCTGTCCCGCTGATCTTCTCCTCGACAGAAACCCCAGGCCACCGAACACTGACGTCTTCGATCTGAGCCCCCTTGACCAGTCCGAAGTGCAGCCACGATGACGATTGCGAGAGAAAGCCATCGCCCGCAGTGACGGTGCGCATTTGACGATCGTGCGCTCCTCGTAAAGTAACAGTGACGCGAGCACCAACCGCTGATCGATTGCTCGAAGTCCCTATCAACTTCACAGCGAAGAACGAATTCTGCGTAATCGATTGATTGTGCTGCAACCGAACGCGGGGAGCGGTACGATTCGTGACCCAGAAGTCAAGTTTTCCGTCAAAGTCCCAGTCGACGATTCCGATGGAACGACCATCGTCCATGACATTCAGGCCTGTGGCTCCAGAAACGTCCGCAAAGCGCGGGGAGCCATCTGCCACGTTGCCAAGATTCAGAAAGGCGGAATTGCGTTCGAAGCCACTGTAGGATTTACCCTCTTCCAGCATTGTGTTCAGCGCTTTCCAGGCTTTGCGGTAAGCGAACACGGCGCTGGTCTTCATTGCGCTGCCTGGCGATTGCGACGAGACCCGTCGCCAGGCGAAACTTCACAAATCGCCGCTATCTTCCGTGCTAATCATTCCGTTGGCCACGATCAGGTCCTGCCTGCCATCGTTGTTCAAATCGATAAATTTCGAACTCCACGCCCAGCGCGCCATGTTGGCCCCTGACTGTTGGGTCAGATCACGAAAGGAACCGTCCCCATTGTTCAAATAAACCGAATTCCCGCGCGCATGGCGACGAGCCTGATCGCGCACCGACTGGTCCGCCCCGGGAAGGAATTGTTGCTGCAACGTGATTCGATTCCCGGCATTCGACCACATATTGCCGACGTAGAGATCCATCAAGCCGTCATTGTTGTAGTCGCCCCACGCAGCGGACATTCCCGGACCGATATCGACCACTCCTGCCGCTTCGGCAATGTCGGTAAACGTGCCATTGCCTTCATTGCAGAACAGATTGTTGCGCCCAAAGTCATTGGCAACATAGAGATCCTGATCTCCATCGTTATCAAAATCCTCCCAGGCACAGGCGAGGCTAAACCGAAGGTTGTTGACGTTCATTCCAACGGACTCGGTGACATCCTTGAAGGCGAAATCCCCTAGGTTGCGGAGCAATGTGTTCGGCCCACCGTTGTTCGCATCGTAATAGGGCATCGGAATGCCGAGCGCTCCCTGCTCGGCCTTGATTTCGCCGCTGGCGTCCCGGCCACAAAGATACAGATCCAACCGGCCATCTGCATCGTAGTCGGCCGCGGCCATCGAATTGATCTGGCCATCACTCGGAAATGCACCCCGTTGGGAGAAATGACCGCGACCGTCGTTTTCAAAGACCACCATTGTCCAGGCAAGCCCAACTGCAAGATCCTGATCACCATCATTGTCGAAGTCCACGAACAGGGCACTCCTGCAAAAATCGAGGATATCCACTCCGGATTCGGCAGAATAATCCGTCGCTGCTCCGTCCGGCTGATGAACAAACAAGCGATTGGGGAGCCCCCCAGGTTGCAGCACATAAATGTCGTCGAGCAGGTCCCCGTTCACATCCCCCACTGCGATGCCCTGGGCTCCCAATAGGTCAGCTACCAGACTGCGGTCTGATCGCGCGCGCCAGAAATCGAAACTCTTCGCCAATTGCTCGCCGTAGCTGGAGGTCTTTTCTAGGACTGCTGGAGCGATATCCGCAAACTCGATCCGCCCGGCACCTCGAGTCACTTCTCGGTAATCCATGACC
>JAQCER010000812.1 GCA_027618625.1 Verrucomicrobiota bacterium | reverse complement strand
CCCCGCCAGTCTCGCCGCGTGGACGTGCGTGGCCAACGCGATCCTGAATTTAGACGAAACCATCACCAGAGAATGAGCATCACCACGTCTCCCGACTTTCAGCTGCAGTTGACGCGGCGCGCATTCCTCGGCGGCAGTGCTTTCGGCATTGGAGCGCTCGGGCTGGCTTCACTCCTGCAGCAAAACCTGGCCGCGGGCGTGCCTGCGGCCCCGCCGGGAGGCGTCCTTCATTATGTACCGAAGGCCAAGCGTATCATCTTCCTGTTCATGTCCGGCGGGCTCTCGCAGATCGATCTTTTCGACCCGAAACCGAAGCTCAACGAATTGAACGGCCAGCCGATGCCCGAGAGCTTGGTGAAAAACGAGCGCGTCGCCCAGCTTCAGGGCCAGCCGCTCCTGTGCATGGGCAGCCGTTACAAGTTCGCGCGCTACGGTCAGGCAGGCGTGGACATTTCGGAACTCCTGCCGTGGACGGCGAAGATGGCGGACGACATCACCGTCATCCGCTCGATGCAGACCGAGGCGATCAATCACGATCCGGCGGTGACTTTCATGCAAACCGGCAACGCGCAGCCGGGTCGCCCGGTCATGGGTTCGTGGCTTTCCTATGGCCTGGGCAGCAACAACCGCGACCTGCCTGCTTTTGTCGTGCTGGTCTCCGGTATCGGCACCGGCCAGAACCTCCACACCCGCTACTGGGGCAGTGGATTCTTGCCCACCGTCCACCAGGGCGTGCAGTTCCGCTCGAGCGGGGACCCCGTCCTCTTCGTCTCTAACCCACCTGGGATGAGCCCGAAAGTGCGCCGGCGCATTCTCGACAGCGTGCGCGACGTGAACCAGCAGAAGCTCGACGCCGTGGGCGATCCCGAGATCGCCACGCGCATCGAGCAATACGAAATGGCCTGGCGAATGCAGACCAGCGTGCCGGATCTGATGGACAACTCGAAGGAACCGGCGAGCGTCTACGAACTTTACGGCGAGGAGGCGAAAACTCCCGGCACTTTTGCCGCCAACTGCCTTCTCGCGCGCAAGCTCGCCGAACGCGATGTCCGCTTCATCCAGCTGTATCATCGCGACTGGGACCACCACGACAAGCTGCCTGACGGCATCGAGAAAGAGTGCCGCCACGTGGACCGGGCCGGCTACGCGCTGGTGCAGGACTTGAAACTGCGCGGCTTGCTCGACGACACCATCGTCCTCTGGTCCGGCGAGTTTGGCCGCACCCCGATGTCTCAGAGCAACACCTCCTACGACACCTACGGCCGCGACCACCACATGAAGGCGTTCAGTTCGTGGGTCGCCGGCGGCGGCTTCAAGGCCGGCGGACTCGTCGGCGCGACCGACGAGTTGGGATTCGCCATCGCGGCCGACCGTGTCCACGTCCATGACCTCCACGCGACCATCTTGCACCTCATGGGCATCGATCACACCAAGCTCATCTACCGCTCCCAGGGCCGCGATTTCCGGCTGACGGATGTGCATGGCGAGCTGCTGCCCGGGCTTCTCGCATAGTCATTGCGACCCAGCTTACGGAAATCAATGAGTGCGTCACATTCCGCCATGAGGGCTGCCGAAGCGGTTCGGTGGGAAACGGTCAGGCCAAGACAACCCGTGAAAATGCTTTTCTGCTATATGAGAACAAAGGCCTGGGCTCTGTCCATCATGATGGTTGGCTTCCTCTCCTGCCAGCCGTCGGCTGTGGCGATGCTCTACCAACCAACCCTCGTTCCCGGGATGGGAGATCAATGGCTCTATTACCACGAGGGCGTTCACTACCTCTATCACCTCTATGAGCAGCCCGCCGGCAAGCTCTACGGCGTCTACCTCGCCACGTCGAAGGACGGCGTGCATTTTCAGGAAGTCGGCCCGGTCATCGAAAAGAATCCCAGTGCCGACTGGCTGGGGTCCGGCACCGTCTGGAAGAGCGGTGACAAATACATGATGAACTTCTCCGAGTCCCGGGCGCACCAGTCGATTTCTTTCGCGGAGTCGGACGACCTGATTCACTGGCGCAGGCTCGGCGAGGAATACACGAGCCATCCGGATCCGCGCTGGTATGAAGTGGGCCGCTGGGACTGCATCTGGCCCATGCCGCGGGAGGGAGGAGGCTTCTGGGGGTATCTGTCAGCCAATCCGTGGCGCCGCGGCGACGCCCACCCGGAAGGCTTGACCTACCGGTCCACCGGAATGCTTGAGTCGAGCGATGGCGTTCGCTGGGCAGCCATCGCTCCGCCCGTCTTTGAGTGGGGAAAGACGCCGGAGTTGGTCAATGTCGAAATCGGCGCCGTCCGCCGCTTCAACGACAAATACTACATGCTGGCCCAGACGTGGGGGCCTTATCCGGGAGGCACCTACCTCGGCGCCACCGGTCCAGGTGTTTACGCCTTCATCGGTGATACGCCCAAGGGACCGTTCCGCCCGGATACCGGAGCGTTCCGTTTCCTTGGCAACACCAATGCGCGAACTCGCTCGACGCATTTCGCACGCTTTTACGAAATGCCCAACGAGGTGCTGGCCAATCACTTTCTGTTTACCCGCAGTTTCAAGGCCTGGCTGGCCCCATTGAAGAAGGCTGTGGTGGATGCCCAAGGGCACCTGACTGGCTTATTGGCCGGGCAATGAAGCGATGAAGGGCAAGCCCGTTCCGGTGGCGTCTCCCGTGCCGCTGAGCGTCGATGGGAGTGGCGGAATCGCAGTGCTGCCATTGGACGGCCAGTTCGATGTCTTAAACGGCGTGGTTCTGGAGGGTGCATTGGAACTTCAGACCGCCGGGGACAAGCCCGGACGTTGCGGAATTTACATAGAGGAAACCACGGAACAGGGCACTGCCGTGCTGGTGGGAA
>JAQCER010000811.1 GCA_027618625.1 Verrucomicrobiota bacterium | reverse complement strand
GAATGGCGCGGACAAAGTCGAGCGGCTTATGCAATTGCCGCGCCTTCCCGGGCGGCCTGAAGCAGTGCTCGTTCTCGATGATTCGGAAGCTCGAAGCACTTTGTTGGTTTTGTCGGACGGAGTTGCTGGAGGGGCACCGCTGCATCTCGTGCTGTCAAAGAAGAAGTAGGCTGCCAGATCCAAAGCAAGTGTCCTTTTCCTTGGCGGCGACGGCCTACGGGGAAAGTGAGACGGAAATGTGTGTGAATTTCGGGAAGGTCACATCGAGTAACGCAAAACGCAGGTCACCGTTTCCAGTGGCCTGCGTCTCGCAGTTAGGTTGCTTTATAGATGGAATTTTTTTGCCGCTACTTTTCAGCGAACTGCGCGTCGAAAATGAGCTGGGATGGAGGGAAGTCAATCCTTTTCACGAATTCGCAGGACTCCGCGGCACCATGCTCACGGTCCATGCCGCCGTCTTCCCATTCTACCGAGAGTGGGCCTCCGTATGAGATATCGTTGAGCGCGCGGATGATCTTTTCGAAGTTGATGCAACCGCGACCTACCGACTTGAAGTCCCAGTAGCGCTCAGGTTTGTGGAAGTCGACATGGCCTCCGAACACGCCGGCGTCCTTCGGCGTATCAGACCAGGCCACGTCCTTCATGTGCACGTGGAAAATGCGATCGGAGAATTCGTAGAGGAATTTTACGTAGTCGACGCCCTGATATCCGAAGTGGCTGGGATCGTAGTTGAAACCAAATGCCGGGTGATTTCCGACCGCCTCAAGAGCACGTCTGGCCGATGAGATGTCGAAAGCAATTTCCGTCGGGTGAACCTCAAGCGCGAAACGAACGCCTTCGTTTTGGAAGTGGTCAAAGATCGGGCCCCAGCGCTTTGCGAAGTCCTCGTAGCCAGCATCGATTTGCCCCGGCAGGTTTGGCGGGAATGAGTAGACAAGGTGCCAAATCGACGAACCTGTGAAGCCATTCACCGTGCTTACGCCGAATTCCTTCGCGGCGGTCGCCGTCTTCTTGATTTCCTCTGCTGCGCGCTGCCGGACACCCTCGGGGTCGCCATCTCCGTAGATGGAGCCGGGAAGAATCTGCGCATGGCGGGCATCGATATTGTCGCAAACTGCTTGTCCGACGAGGTGAGTGGAGATCGAATAGTGCTTCAGACCGTGCTTCGCCAGCAGGGCGCGTTTTGCCTGGCAATAGGCGGCATCCGCCTTGCTTACTTCGAAATGATCGCCCCAACAGGCGAGTTCGACACCATCGTAGCCAAAGGACTTGGCTTTGCTGCACATTTCATCAATAGGCAGGTCTGCCCACTGTCCGGTAAAAAGGGTAACTGGTCTGGCCATAGTAAACGTAGATTTAAAATTTAGGATTCACGGTGGCAGCCAATTCACCAATTCACCATCGGGATGGCAAGATCAAATTATCATCAGTTGTCAGATCACGCTTTGCGACACCTGCGAGTGCGTGCTACGATTTCCGTGCCGTCCCGATCCTGTCCCTCTGTCGATGATTAATCTGCACACAATTCTGCTCATTTCCCGCGCCTTGCTGCAAGAAAAGGACGCCCGGCGAAAAGTGATGTTCTACGCGTGCATCGTGACCATGGTTCTGGTGTTCGGGGGCGTATTCCTGCCGGTCGGGGCCTTGCAGAAAAGCCCGATTCTCTTCATCTGCTACATTGGAGTGTGCTTTGCCAGCACGATTTTCATGCTTCTTCTGGCTCTTTATGACCTGCTTGCCATTCGGGAGCAGCATCGGCAGGAAATGAAAGAGCTGCGTAAACGAATTCAGAAAGCCGTTTCAGATGAGTCAAAGGCGTGATGTGAAAGCAGGAGTGTTCCCCTTGGGAAAAGGAGTCCGATGACTCCTGCCCTTATGAAAGACCTGGTCAACGGCGCTGAAATCATTGTCTGGATCGCCATCGCCGCCGCTCTTGCGCACAAGGTATTCACCGGACGCAAGGACTATTGGCTACCTGCATTTGCGTTCTTCGCATTTGGGATCTCCGATGCGGTCGAGATGACGACGGGTGCCTGGTGGAAGCCGTGGTGGCTTCTGGTTTGCAAAGTGGCATGCCTCTGTTTCATCATCCGCTTTTTCTGGCAGGCATTTCGCGAGCACCGGAAAAAATGACCAGAAAAAGTGCGGGGGCGACCCAGATCACGGAACGCAACCTGCCTTACCTTGCCGATGCTCGCGCTTCAATCGCCGAATGGAATCCATCGCGGCAATGATGGATGTCTCGATGGGAGAGCGGCGCATTTCGGATCACTGCGATCGAGAACAAACCTTCTGTGGTGGGAACCGCGATCACAGTCAGCACCTGGCCGTCTTCAAGGGCGGAATGCACTGCATGGTTGGTGACGAGTCCTCCTTCCGTCTGTGACCGATCGAGGGCGTCAGCGAGCAACGTCGATGCCACAGGCAATCCCGCAGGAGCCTCGGCGCTCGTGAGTGATTCCCCACGGCTGTCGGCCAAGCACACGTGTGACGATTGGAATTGGACTCGGATCCATTGCACCAGCATCTCCAATCGCACCGCGACGGTGTCCGCAGGTGGGGAGAACGGCTGGAATGAAGGGGCAATTCCCGCATTGGCATGGCCTCCGATGAGGCCGGAACGCTGCGCTTTCTGCTTCACGGCGGCCAGGCGATCTACCAGAGCCGGTCGCGTCGGTGCAGAAATCGATACAGGCAGAGTTTCAAGGGGCACCGAGGCGTCATCATCTTTAGCGTCGAAAGCCCCCGCGGATCCCAGTGCTTCGCGGATGCGGTCCCCTTCCGTATCGTCGCTGACAGTTGGTGGTGCGGCCGCCACTACTTCCTCCACAGGGGGCTCCTCCG
>JAQCER010000810.1 GCA_027618625.1 Verrucomicrobiota bacterium | reverse complement strand
GTGACTATCGCTATCTCGGATTCGAGCGCTGTGATGCCCTGGGAGCGATGCTGGGCACGGACTCACGCATGCTGCTCCAGGCAAAAAGTCTCCAGTTCCAACACCCTGCGACCGGCCAGCCGATCCTCATCGAGGCACCCACCGATCCATTGATCGAGATGATCAGAAAGTGGTGTTGAAAGTGTTGCGAATGTCATTGCAGCTGATGGTCTTGATTGGATTTCCCGCGATCTATGGTTCACTCCCCGCATGCGTTGTTTCGTTCTGCTCCCTATGCTCCCTATTGTCGCGATAACCTTCGGGTGGTCACTCATGTGCGCGTTGGCGGAGGAGCCGGTAGCGCAGGCCAGCATTAAGCCGCCTGAGAGTATCGTCATCGATGGCGTGACCGAGATCGATCCAACGATGGTCGATAGCGTCGCCCGCTACCAGCAAGGACGCTCCGCGACCTTTGCCAGTTGGCACCCGGTTGAGCTCCACATGTTGATCAATACGCGATTCGCAAGCACTTCACAAATCCACGTGGTGACAGCTGCAGGGGGCGCACGGCGACAACTGACATTTGGGAATGAACCCTCTCTGGGTGGCAATTTCCGCCCCGTGGCCGGGGATTATTTCACCTATGCGGCGGATACGGGAGGCAACGAAAACTACCAGATTTACCTCTACGAGATCGCATCGGGAAACACCATCCGCATCACCGACGGCAAGTCACGAAACGGCGGCGGCAAGTGGTCCCACGACGGCACTCAAATCGTTTATTATTCAAACGGAAGAAACGGCACCACCAACGATTTCTTCATCGTCGATCTCGATGATTTGGGCACACCGAAGAAGGTATTCGAGGCCCCAGGCGTAGGATGGTCCTTGGACGACTGGTCACGCGACGGCGGTCAGCTGTTGCTTACTGAATACGTTTCGATCAATGAGACACAGCTGCACGTTCTCGACGTCGCATCTGGAGCGCTCACACAACTGCTTCCGGCGGAAGGTGAGAGCCGCGGAGCGTTCTGGCCCGCGATTTTTGGTGCCGAGAGCAAGACCGTCATCGCCGGCTCGAATCAGACATCCGAGTTCAGGCAATTGAACGAGATCGACCTGCAGTCCGGGGCGCGCAAACCACTCACGCCGAACATTCCCTGGGATATCGACGATGTCCGATTGTCTCCAGATGGTTCGAAGCTGGCGTTTGTTGCAAATGAAAACGGAGCAGGCGTGCTGCACCTGATCACCACAGCCGATCAGCAATCGCTCCCGATTCCGAAGCTCCCAGTCGGGTCAATCAGCGGCGTTGAATGGCATTCGAATGGCAAGGAGATCGCCTTTAACATCGATGGCTCCAGCAGTCCGTCTGACATCTATTCCGCTAACATCGCCATCAATACCGTGTCGCGATGGACGCACAGTGAGACCGGCCCGGTGAATGCCGAGCGTTTCTCCCAGCCGGAGATCGTCACCATGAAGAGCTTCGACGGGCTGAATATTTCAGCCATCGTCTACCGTCCGGATGCTACGCGATTCCCCGGAGCCCGCCCCGTCATCCTCAATATCCACGGTGGACCAGAAGGCCAGTCCCGCCCCAGCTTTATGGGCACCTACAACTACTACCTCGAGGAACTGGGCATCGCGATCGTCCTTCCCAATGTCCGAGGCTCGGCCGGATTCGGAAAATCTTTCCTCGATCTCGACAACGGATTCAAACGCGAAGATTCCGTCAAGGACATTGGATCCGTGCTCGACTGGATCGCCGCAGATCCCTCATTGGACGCCGAGAGGGTGGCCGTGCGCGGAGGAAGCTACGGCGGCTACATGGCGCTCGCCTGCATGGTGCACTATGGCGATCGGCTGAAGTGCGGCGTCGATATCGTGGGAATCTCGAACTTTGTCACCTTCCTCACCAACACCGAAGATTACCGCCGGGATTTGCGCCGCGTCGAATATGGAGACGAGCGCGATCCAGTGATGAACACCTTCCTGCAAAAGATCTCCCCCGCCAACCAAGTCGAAAAGATCCGCAAGCCGCTCCTCATCGTCCAGGGCCTCAATGATCCCAGAGTCCCAGAAACCGAATCCAGCCAGATGGTAAAAGCAATCCGCGATAAAGGCGGCAGCTCAGTCTGGTACCTGCTGGCGAAGAACGAAGGCCACGGCTTTCGGAAGAAAGAAAACCGCGACTACGAATTGCTGGTTACTGTGCAGTTTTTAAAAAGCTTTTTGCTGGACTGACGGAATCTGACGCGAAGTAGCTTCCCTGTGGGTGGCATTCCGGGGATTCTCCAACGATTCGTCCATGAAATACGGTTGAATTTTGAGGCAAGTATGAAATCAGATTCGGTTATGGACGATCGGGCGCAATTTCCTAATTTACAATAATTCACGTTGCTCGCCCAAATCCTCACTCAAAAAAATGACTTACGCTGGCACTTCGCGATTCAGGCTCTCTCTCGATACTGAGAAGCGTAACTGTAATTATTAGAAAATGTGGTAGAGATTCTGTTGCGTTTATGAACAAATTGTGACACCCTCCGAAGTGGCGGGATCCACGGCATTGAGGCCGTCAGATTTGAGCGTAGGTACCAACCATGAACTTCATTAAGGAACTGAAAACAATCGAGGGACTGGCACTCTGCTGTTTGGCGACATTGGGGGCTATCTCAATTGTCCGAGGGCAGGATCTCACTGAGGGTCGTCCGATCGGGGCGAATTCTTTTCCGGATTTGGCGGTAGCGGATCGCTCTGGAGTATCAGTAGAGCGGATCAGGTTTGAACCGTTTGCTGCCGAAGGGGTCACACAGGCCGACGACGGCACCGACGCCACCCCTGCAGATACAGTCGCATTTGCTGC
>JAQCER010000809.1 GCA_027618625.1 Verrucomicrobiota bacterium | reverse complement strand
GTCACGATCGAAGTGGATGTCGAGATGGATGGTGTCAAAGGGTTCGTCAAAGTGGTGGCTGAAGAAAAAGAGGCGAACAAGCTCATTGGTAAGTGGGGTATCTCGGATGCGGATGGTAACGAGTTCATCAGCGGTGCCATTTCGGCTGAGAAGGATGTCGCCGTGGCCTATGCTGGGGAATGGAAGGCGATCAGCGTTCTCCCAGACGGCAGCGAGTTGAGTTCCGCATTGATTCTGAGCGGGCCCAATGCCGAACTGAAGGGGCGCTTTCAGTCAGCAGAAGGTGATGAGCTTGAAATCGGCAAGGTCAAGGCAGACGGCAAGACTTTGGCCATGGACTTCAAGATGGAGATTCAGGGAAACACCACGGACGTTGCTATAGAGTCCGCGCTGAAGGATGCCAATGAGCTGTCCGGCAAATGGATTGTGAAAGGGGCCGACGGCAATGAAGTCGCCAGCGGTGACTGGTCAGCTACTCGTGAGGTGGAGCAGGGCTACGCTGGCGAGTGGGCAGTGAAGGCGGCAGTTCCAGAGGGTGGAGAGTACACAGGTACGCTCACTTTGAAGAAAGGCGAGGACGGCTACACCGGTTCCTCAGTTTCCACCGATGGTACGGCCCGGGAGCTGTCGACCGTCAAACTTGAAGACAAGAGTATCGTCTTTACCGTGCCTTTCGATGCTGAGGGTCTGGCTGGAATCATTACCGTTTCTGCAAAGGAAAAAGAAGACGGTTCACTTTCCGGAACGTGGAGTCTGGTTGCTGACGGCAATGAAGTGGCGAGCGACAGCTGGGAGGCCAGTAGATCCGCAGAGTAGTGTGGGTGGTTCGATGAGATCGATTGCAAGCCAGTTCGCCATCGCGGCGCTCCTGATCTCCGCTGCAAACGCTGAGGATGAGGAGCTGGATGTGCTCGAACGCGTAACGCATGGGTACACTCAGAGCGGCGGCGTGAAGATGGGGGCAGGAGAGCCGATCATTATGATCCATGGTTTTCCGGACTACTGGTACACGTGGCGGCACCAAATGGCGGATCTGAGCAAGGACTATCAGGTTGTCGCGATCGATCAGCGTGGTTACAATGAAAGCGATAAACCGGAAGGCGTCGACAGCTACGCGCTGCCGTTGTTGGTGGAAGACGTCGCCGCAGTGATCAAGGCACTCGGGAAAGACAAAGCCATTATTTGTGGGCACGATTGGGGCGGAATGGTGGCGTGGCAATTTGCGATGACGAAACCGGAAATGACCGAGAGGCTGATCATCCTCAATTTGCCGCATCCGCTTGGCCTGGCCCGTGAATTGGCGACCAATCCCGAACAGCAGAAGAACAGCGCCTATGCCAGGCAGTTTCAAAAGGAAGGGGCGCACCTGGCTCTGACCGCTGAGGCACTCGCTGGCTGGGTGAAGGATCCGAAAGCGAAGGCGCGCTATGTCGAGGCATTCAGGCGCTCCAGCTTTGAAGGCATGCTCAACTACTACAAGAAAAACTATCCGCGGGAACCTTATCAAATGCCGGAAGGGCCAGTCCCGGAAGTTCAATGCTCAGTGCTGATGTTCCATGGGCTTGACGATACCGCATTGCTTTCTCCAGCATTGAACGGGACGTGGGAATGGCTGAAAAAAGACCTGACACTTGTCACGATTCCGGCCGCCGGGCACTTCGTGCAGCAGGATGCCGCAGATCTCGTGACCCGAAGTATCCGCATGTGGCTGGGCCGCTGAGGAATGGACGCCGAAGCTTAGCTTAGCTTAAGGCACGATCCTGACGGGGGTGCCAAGTTTGGCTTTTTCGTAGATCATCGGTGCGATCTCTTCCGGAAGGCGAATGCAACCGTGGGAGGCCGGGTAGCCTGGAAGCAGGCCGATGTGCATTCCAATACCATAGGAGGTCAGGCGCATGAAGTTTCGCATGGGAGCACCAAGAAATTTTGCCCCACTCGGTTTCTTGTGCTTGCGCACGGCAACACCGCTCCGAACCACATTGCCGTCAGAGTCCACGTAGTCGCCGTAGAGGTTGGATCGGTGATCCAGGACTTTATCGATGATCGAGAAGCTTCCAGTCGGGGTGGGATTCGTCGCTTTTCCCGTTGAGCACGGCGTTTCGATGGCTACCGTCTCACCTTTCATGAGGTAAACGCGTTGTTCGCTGAGGTCGATTCGCATCCGGGCGTTGGAGGGCGTGACCTCGGCATACACTTCTTTGTGAACGCGCGCTGGTTCGTGGTTTGGGACAGGAATGTAGCCTTGCTCCCGCATCTTCCGTTCTTCTTCAGCGCGGGCTTGATCCCTTTGCAGTTTTTTCAATGCCGCTTCCGCCTCGAATTTTTTCATTCGATGGGCTTCGAGAGATTTGCATTGGCAGAGGGTTGCAAGGCGAGCACAAGCGCCAGAATTTTCAGTCCGTTTTTCATCTGTGAGAAGGTGTTCTGAAGCGGCGGAGGCTAGGTCGTCTTGACCTCCAGCTCAAGAAAGATTTCTCGATAGTCTGTTCATTTTCAATTAGTTAAGTTTCGTTAACTAATTCGGGTGCAGCTTTGGCAGAGCATACATGTAGCCCTGTCCTTACCCGGTGGATTCAGTTCCTATTTCAGCCCGTTTCAGTGGCAGTTCGTTATTTCCCCAGTGCCAGTTCCCGGCACGCCATCGACACTGGAAAAGGTGCCGAACGAGTTTTAGCGCGGGAATGGCGGGGCGGGCGTCACTGTTCTCAGTCTGTTACCCGTAGCCGCAAATACTGCTCGGGAGAATCCAGCCTGATCGATGCTGTGCGCAGGGCGCCGGAGGGTTTCCGCTTGTTTTTCTGTAAGTATCTGACAGTGAGTATGGAAAGATATATTACTGGACAATA
>JAQCER010000808.1 GCA_027618625.1 Verrucomicrobiota bacterium | reverse complement strand
AAGCCACACGCTGTCGCTGTTCTTTCCATCTTCCCGCACCACGTGCGCGGCGGTGAGCAGGTAGCCATCAGTAGTCAGCGCAGCTGCGAGCCCGAAAGAAATCTCCAGGCGCTCTCCTTCCTCTGCATCCAGCTGAATCGCTACCGTCCCAGTGGACACTCGCTTCACTGCTGCGATGTCAACACCTGTCACGATGACGACCGATCGATCATTGACAAAGCTCTGCAGCCTTGCCACATCCAATCCGGCTTCGCTTGCCCTCCTCAACGACTCCTGCTTAATCCCCCTGGTCGCCTCACGTGGCGAAACGCACGCGACTGAAGTCGCTAGAAGGCATGCAACTATCAGATGACGCATACACCGAAGACTCTGCACTCTACTGGCCCAGCTGATCTCAGATTGTAAACCCTCAGCTCGGACACCTGCTTGCCAGAGTCTTGCGCATCAGCATCATCAGGAGTCAGCGAAACGGAGGCGAGAGCGAGAGCTGATAACATCACAGAGTGGACAGTGGCTTTCATGCGGGGATACTCCACTGCTGGTGCCCTTGCGTCAAAGCATTCCATTCGGCCAATAAAATCCCGGAACCCGCCCGCCCGCCTGAATCACTCGCCCCGCACCACTTTGGCGTAAGCGTTAACCGCGCGAGTGATCACACCTGCTACATCACCGTGCTGCATGGCAAGCACTGGGCGAAACCAAGGAAATCCGCCGATCAAGTCATGCAGCACCAGAATTTGCCCATCGCACCCCTCCCCTGCACCAATGCCAATCGTCGGAACCGGGACATTCCGGGTAATCTCGACGGAAACACCAGCGACCATGCTTTCCAGCACCATTGCGCTGACCCCGGCTTGCACCAATGCCGCGGCATCCTCCAGCAATCGCTCCGCATCAGCGGATGTTTTGCCTTTTTTCTTATAACCGCCCTCCTCGCGCACTTGCTGCGGCAGCATTCCAATGTGTCCCATCACCGGAATCCCTTCGGCAACAATGGCAGCTACTTCGCCTGCCTTCTCGCTTCCCCCTTCCAGCTTCACCATTTCAGCACCGGCCTTGACCAGTCGACGGGCACTGGCGACAGCTTGCTCCGGCGATTCGTAGGTTTGAAATGGAAGATCGCCCACCAGCAATGCCTGACTTACACCGCGGCGACAAGCCCGGGTGTGGTGCTCCATTTCTTCCAAAGTCACGAACGTTGTGTCTTCGTAGCCCAGTACCACCATGCCCAGTGAATCTCCTACCAGGATCACATCGACCCCCGCCTCGTCCAGCAATCGCGCTGAAGGATAATCGTAGGCGGTCAGAGCAACGAGCTTGCGTTTGCTTCGCTTCCGATCCGCCAGATTGGCCAGTTGCGCAGGGATGTCATGTTGGGGAATCATTGAGTTTGGAGGCAACAGTCAAACATTCATCTCGACGGCTACGACGGCTACCAATCGCCCGTCACCCATTCTAGGGGTGGTTCCTCAGATTGCAATGCGTCCAGTAGCCCTTTCAATGATCGGGAACATCCCGGCAGAACACGCTCCGGGCGCAAACTCACCAGAGGCTCCAGCACGAACCTGCGGAGATGCAGTCGCGGATGGGGCAGAATCAATGGCTCAGCCACCAGAGACTGATCGCCCGCATAGAGAAGATCAAGATCGATGGTGCGGGGCGCATTGACCGCTCGCTCAGAAACGCAGGCTCGACCCGCCCGTCGTTCTATCTCCTGCACCACGTTCAACAGCTCGATCGCAGCGCCGGCGTAATTGACGATGATCACCGCATTGTAAAACGGCTCAGATCCGGGCGGGCAATCCACGGGATCAGTCTGGTAGATCGGCGACCGCTCGATCGTTGACCCGGCCACGAGATGCGGGCGCAGCGCATCCACGGCAGAGCGGAGGTTCTGCAAGCGATCGCCTAGATTCGATCCGAGAGCGATTGCGATCTCCATCTCGATGTGCTGCAGGGAAGCCGCAGACTAGCGCAAGCCCAGCACGTCCTCCATATCGTAAATGCCTGGAGCCTTCCCTCGCAACCACTTGGCAGCACGGACGGCACCTTTTGCAAAAGTGTTGCGGTTTGAGGCCTTATGCTTCAGCTCAACCCGCTCGCCGTCTCCCGCGTAGATCACTGTGTGATCGCCGACCACATCCCCGCCACGCAATGCGTGCATACCAATCTCTCGATCGGTTCTGGCACCTACCTCGCCGACGCGACCGTGCCGCGTATCCTTGTCATACGAAACCCCACTGACTTCAGCCAGGATCTGGCCCAGCCGCTTGGCGGTGCCACTTGGGGAATCGATTTTCATTCGGTGGTGCATTTCCACCACTTCGAGATCGAAGTCGTCACCAAGAATTTCTGTCGCCTTTCGCGTCAGCCAGAACAGCGTGTTCACGCCTACGCTGAAATTGGGTGCAAAGCAGATCGGCAGCGATGCCGAGCCAGCTCGGATCGCGGCCAGCTCGTCTTCGGCGTGGCCTGTTGTTCCAATGACGAGCATTTTGCCGGCACCTGCGCATGCCGAAACCAACTCGGGAGTAAATCCGTGAAAGCTGAAGTCGATCACAGCATCACATGCCGCCAGATTCTCAGCAAGTGGGTCGCCAACATCGATCTGGCGCACCGGTATTGTATCCGGATCGGCATTGGCGCAGGCGACCACTGCCGCCCCCATCCTGCCGCGACAACCGGTAACTAAGATTCTTAAAGGATCAGACATAGTGGCGGGAAGGGAACATCGCAGACGGCTTCACGTCAAGCGCCGGAAAGAATACTCCGGATCAATTCAACCCATTGCGTTCCAGCAGTGCGGCGCCCCCCGTGTGTGTTCCCATAAAATCCCGGAACAATTTCGCC
>JAQCER010000807.1 GCA_027618625.1 Verrucomicrobiota bacterium | reverse complement strand
ACTGAGCATCGCATGCGCCCGTTCGACGATGCCCTCTACCGGCCACAGTCTTCCCACACCCTCGTAGCCACACGACAGCATGCCTTCATCGGGCCCGATAAAGTGGTGCTTCCACTCCTTGAGTGTCGCGACATTGCGCTGTGTGGCAGGGTGCAACCACATTTTTCCGTTCATGGCTGGAGCGATCAGGAACGGCGCTCTGGTCGCCAGGCAAATTGCGGTGAGGACGTCGGGTGCGAGTCCGCAGGCAAGATTCGCGATCAAGTTTGCAGTGGCCGGAGCCAGCAGGATGAGATCGGCATCGTCGGCAAGCTTGATGTGACCGGGGCGCCAGCTTTCTTTCTCGTCGTAGAGGCCAGTGACGACCGGGTTTTTCGACAGGGTCTGCAGCACGAGTGGCGTGACGAATTCCCGTGCATCAGCTGTCATCACTGCAGTCACGGAGTGTCCCAACTTCGTGAGCTGACTCGCAATGTCGGCTGCTTTATAAGCGGCAATGGAGCCGCTGACTCCTAGGATGATTCTCCCCATGAGATGAACCAAAGCGTGGTATGGCAATTTCGTCCATTACAATTCTCCTGCCCGATCTGGAACGCGCGTGCGGGATGTAAGAATCGAGTTGCCGGAGGCACGGATTGACGGTAACGGGCAGGCATGACGCAAGTGCGCACTAGATTTGCTCCATCCCCGACTGGTTACTTGCATGTGGGCGGTGCCCGGACGGCCCTTTTCAACTGGTTATTCGCCCGGCATTACGGTGGCGAATTCGTCTTGCGTGTGGAAGACACCGATGCCGCCCGGAACACCGATGAGGCTGTCCAGGCCATCTTCGATGGGCTCCGCTGGCTGGAACTGGACTGGGATGCAGGGCCGGGGAAAGACGATGGCCGCGGCCCCTACTTTCAAAGTCAAAGGACGGACCTCTACGAGCGCCAATTGGACCTGTTGATGAAAGCCGATCGGGCTTACGTCGACGACGGTGGGGCAGTAAGGTTTCGCGTGCCGGACGAGCCGGTCACGGTAAGCGACAAAATCTGCGGGAGTAGAACGGTCAATCTGAAGGAGGAAGGGTCGACGTGCTACGATCCTGAGACCAGGCAGAACGTGGCTGTTAATCCAGACTTTGTAATCCGACGGGCCGACGGCTCGTTCCTGTTCCACTTTGTTAACGTGGTGGACGATATAGCCATGGCAATCACCCATGTCATTCGCGGAGGCGATCACCTGGCCAATACCCCAAAGCATGTGGCGTTGTTTGAGGCGCTTGGCTCGCCGATTCCGGAATTCGCACACATTCCGCTGATTCTTAACAAGAACGGCTCCAAAATGAGCAAACGCGATGAGGGCGCCAGCATGGATACCTACATCCGTGATGGCTTTCTTCCCAGTGCCGTGCGCAATTATCTGTCTTTGTTAGGATGGTCGCCCAAGGATGATCGCGAGAAGATGCCGATCGAAGACATCATCGCCCTGTTCGATTACGATCACCTGAATCATGCGAATGCCAAGTTCGATATGGAGAAGTGCCAGTGGCTGAACAGCCAATACCTGGCGGATCTGGACGCAGGGGCATTCGTGAAACTGGCGCGCGACTGGATGGCGAGTACGGGTGAGCAGGGGTGGCTGCAGGAAAATTCAGCGACAGTGGATGCAGCGCTGCGAGTGATGCGGCCGAAGATCAAGCATCTGCCGGAAATCAGAGACCACTGGCCGCGATTCTTTGTGGATGATGGAATCGATCTTGAAGCGGCGGCTAAAGTGGCGGCCGATCCTAGCGCAAAACTCCAGCTTGATGTGGTGCTGAGGCACCTTGCTATCGTTGAACATTGGAATGAGGACGCGATTACCGAGGCCCTCGACGCCGCGGCTGAGGAGCTTGGCATCAAGAAGGGCAAGTTCATGTTTGGCCTCCGTGTCCTTGCGACTGGCGCTGCTCAGGGAACCGATCTATTGCCCACACTCGCAGTGGTCGGGAGCGAGAGAATGCTGCACCGCTTGGGTCGGCGACTGGCGGAGATTTTCCCCTGAGCTCGGGCCGGTGCCACTCAGCTGCCTTGATGCTTCTGTGCTTTGTCCCTTTCGGAGAGCGTGACAAAATTGACGGGAAGTTCGCCATTCTTGAGGGACATCATCGCTTTTTCGATCTGCAGGCGCTTCGCGGAGTCGTCGACTTTGCGAATGCCGCGTTCGCAGGTCTGCAAGGCGTCGTGTTTTCGCGCCTTCGGGCTCCACATCCAGTAGAGGGTCATCAGTTCGATCCATCCTTCTGGTTCTTCTGGATAGAATCGAAGCATGCGTCGGTAGTCTTTTTCCGCGTCTTGGAAGCGCCCGTTCGCGGCATAGAAGCGCCCGAGCCGAAACGAAAGTGGGGGTTTTTCGGTACTACCAGATGGCATGTAGAGGTTCTCAATGAACGCGAGAAGCGGCATGCTGATGAACCGAGCAAAGTCAGCGGCGAGGAGGACTGCCGCTCCGACGAGGGCCAGGCTGGCATAGGCGATGGCGAAAGCTGTGTTCCCATCAAACGGACCCGGAGATGAGAGCGTGGCGTGCAGACTCCAAACGCCCCACGCCCCGCTGCCAAGTCCGAGTAGCCTTCTTGATATGTTTATCAGCATTGATGCAATTTTGCCCGATTGTTCCCAATTTTACGTTGTTCTACGGGTTTCTCAATCACCAACAAATCGAACCAAATTTCCTTGATTAACTATGTTATTAACATATATTATAATCTTAATAATTAACTAGAACACCAACACCTTGACCTCTTTCCCAGTCTGTATCGCTAGGGCGTGTTTTCAATAGTTTGTACTTGTACTTATGGAAATTCGTGCAGGTGTAGGCGAATGACT
>JAQCER010000806.1 GCA_027618625.1 Verrucomicrobiota bacterium | reverse complement strand
AATCACCGCAGAGAATCCATTGGAGGAGCAGAATATTGGAGCCGTCCGGCGGCAGATGCGGGATTTTCTCCGCGTCCCTGTCGTCTCCGCCGCAGCCATCATGCCCGATGCCTGCCCGGTGGGAAAGTCAACGGCATCGGTGCCCGTCGGCGGAGTCCTTGCCGCCAGGAACGCGATTTTCCCTTCCGCCCACAGTGCAGATATTTGTTGCTCGATGTTCGCCACATTCTTCAGCAGCAAAGTCGGCACTTCCGCGCTACTGGATGCCGTCGTCGCCTCCACCCGTTTCGGACGCGGCGGACGCGCTCTGGAAGATCGCGTCCACGATCCCGTGATCAACGAAGCCGTGTGGACCAACCCATTCCTCAGCGGACTGCAGGACAAAGCGCGGATGCACATGGCGGATCAGGGCGACGGCAACCATTTTGCCTTTCTTGGAACCGCGCAATGGAGCCGCGCCCAACTGGAGAAGCTCAAGGCAGCGGGTTACGGCGACCTCGTTGCACAGATCTCCACCGCGCCACAGGATGCTGATGGATCGCGCACGGTCCAAGCACTGGTGACCCACCACGGCTCACGCGGTCTCGGTTCGGCGCTCTATACGCGAGGGGCAAATGCGGCGGCGAAGCATGTGGCGAAGATCGGTGCCGACATCCCTGAAGAATTGGCGTGGCTAGACTACGACACCCCGGCTGGAATGCACTACTGGGATGCACTGCAATACGTTTCACGCTGGACACGGGCGAATCACAGAGCCATTCATCAGCGCTTTCTCACATCCGTGAGATCACGCGAGATCGCGTCATTCGGGAATGAACACAACTTCGTGTGGAAGCGCGGCGAAACCTTTCTGCATGGCAAAGGAGCGACGCCAGCCTGGAAGGACGACGAAGGGCGACCGCTGCTCGGGTTGATCCCGATGAACATGGCGAGCCCGATTCTGATAGTGTTAGGCAAAGACAATCCGGATTACCAATCATTCGCGCCGCACGGTGCAGGCCGCAATCAATCCCGGCGAGGGATGTTGCGGCAGTTTAAGACC
Source organism: Verrucomicrobiota bacterium (assembly GCA_027618625.1). GTDB lineage: Bacteria > Verrucomicrobiota > Verrucomicrobiia > Verrucomicrobiales > DEV007 > JAGROY01. The sequence continues at coordinate 1,812 of JAQCER010000806.1, read as the reverse complement.
AAAGGCGGAGGCATCGACAAGCAACGCATCGCACAGATGATCGCCAATCATACCAGCGGCATCGACGTCCGCTGGTTCGGAGGAAAGCCCGACTTCACTGAAACCCCTTCCGCCTACAAAGACGCCACCCGTATCAGGGAGCAAATCGAGCAATTCGAACTCGCCGAGATCGCTGCTGAAATCCATCCCTTGGGCTGCGTCATGGCTGGCGAAACCAGCCGCCGGGACGAAGAAGAGGAACTCACGCCCAAACAGAAACGCCAGATCGAACACCGCGCGATCGCAGAAAACTACGCCAACGCCTGCAGCACTCCGACCGCTGGGCGGACGAGATTGAGTAGGAAGTGGCTACTGTGGGCTATTGCGGCCATTGCGGCTAATGGGGCCAATGCGGCCATCGCGAGGAAAACTGAGGATGAATCATTCCCGGCGGTCTCCAGCCTCCAGCCGCAAGTCTGCAGCCTGATTCAGCCGCCATCGTCGATCACGTTCCCGACCGCCCAGGGACAGACTTGAGGCCGAAGACTGCAGGCTGGAGGTAAGAACCGCGCGCGCCGTCTTCGACTTCCCACTCATGGTCTCAATCCTTCAGCCTGTTCCCTGCCCCGAAAAGATCAAAGTTCCTACCACCATGAAGCCGGCCGGTCTGGTGATGGAAGTTGCGATGGAAGAATGGGGAGTATCGAAGCTCGTGGCTCGTGGGTATGAAGCTGGCCCTTGGAAGAGAACTTGGATAGTTCGGTGGGAGAATCTTGATTTAATTTAAAGCTTGGATGCGAATCACGAGGAGGTTTGCGGATTGCTCAGCAGGGAGTGACGGCCCGTCTACGTGGTTGTCGAGCGAGCAACAGAGACTTGGGAACCGCAGGCGATGTGCCATTGCGTTCCACATTCTTTAACGGGAGACGCGGGGGATCGAGAAAGTGAGTCCGTCCATCTCGCCGGTCTTCTTCGCGCTGTCCATGATCAACGATGCGCCTATTTCCGCCCTGGAGCTTGGGTTGTGCAGACTGGCGAGACGCACAGTCTCACTTTCCCTGAATCGGAAAACTTTGGAACTGCGACCGTTCCGTAGCGATGTCGGGTTTCGCTTACGGATTGTTCGGACAGGTAATGGAGAAGTTCGATGCGCCCGTTGGCGAGAGTTGGAGCGGAATGCACGGAGATGTTCGCCGCGTTGGCCGCACCCAGCACTGGCGATGGAAGCGAGGTGATGCTTCGGAGCACGATAGATTCGTTTGTCGAGGCTAAGGTCTCGAGGCGCGCGATCAGTTCCTCATCGGACTCGACGATTTGCTCGGTGAAAGCGCTCACGTTGAACCTCGATCCGGTGCTAAACTCCACTGGAACGCCAGAGATTTTGCAAGCGATGGTGACCTGAAGAATTGAAAGCAGTTCATCGCCCGGATTGTGGCTGCGAAGGATGACTCTGTGCTTTGGGCGATAACGGAAGATGTTGCTTTCGCATTCCAATGCGGTGGGATCGTGTGCGACAGAGAAGTATTCCTTCCACCAGAACGTGTAACTTTCCGCGGCGGCCAGCAAATTCTGCTGGGCGACAGTGTCGAGAGACGAAGCTAATCGCTGAACCTCGCCTTGAAGTTCGGGGCTAAGGGGAGTGCGGCGTTCCGGTAAGGCGGTATTGGCCCAGTGGGCAAAACTCGCGACGTAGTTAGGGCCAGTCCCAAAGGGGGGCTTTTTGGCGGGCAGCGGTGAGGGCGTTATGGAAAATATTGAAATTAGAGATCGACCGGTTTTCGGAAAAGTAAAAGTCCGCCCCGAGGGAGCGGATCACGACATTTTTGCTCAGAT
>JAQCER010000805.1 GCA_027618625.1 Verrucomicrobiota bacterium | reverse complement strand
CGGACGAGGGCTTTTTCGTGGAGTTTTGTCTATCTCCGTGCCCGCGCTCACGCTCGATGAGCCACCGTCCCAGATCGCTCATCGCTCCGTCGGCCGCGGTGATCATGCCGTCCATGTGGGCATAACCATGCACCAGTGACGGATAGTGTTGGTGGACCACGGCTACATGTGTCTCGTCGCGTAGCCGCTGCACGAGCCACTCGCCTTCGTCACGCAGAGGGTCGAAGCCCGCTGTGGTGACCAGTGTCGGAGGCAGGCCCTCCATGGATGCGGCTTCGATGGGGCTGGCTCGCACATCTTCGACAGGAGCAGCGTAATTTCTGAGATACCAGTCGATGCTTTCGCCAGTCAGGATGTACCCCTTGGAAAGTGTGCGGTGGCTCGCCATCCGACAGCGCATGTCGACGCCAGGGTAGATCAGCATCAGACCATCTGGCAGCACAAGGTCTGCCTCGCGGATCAGCACTGCCAGGGCAAGGCTGAGGTTGCCGCCAGCGGAGTCGCCCCCGAGCACCGGAACCCCTTGGGTGCGCCATTGCCCTCCGTGCTCCACGAGGTGAGGCCACAGGTCGAGCAGGGTGTCGATGGCATGTGGAAACGGTCGTTCTGGGGCCAGCGGGTAGGCGAGACTGACGATCACATGGTTGCTCTCGGCGCACAGCCGACGGCACACAGAGTCGTGGGTATCGAGATCGCCAACGACCCAACCGCCGCCGTGCAGATAGACGACCCACGGGAGCAGTCCAGGCACTGACGGGCGGTAGACTCGAACACTCATGCCGCGAAAAACCTCATCCGTCACCGCGACGCCCTTGACTATTTGCCCCGCTGCCAGCCGCGACGAGCGACGCATACTGCGGCGTTCCTCCGACACGTCTCGATCGGTCGCGTGTGCAGGTGCTAATCTTCTGTCAAGCCACAGCATCCGGTGCAATTGGATGTCCAGCACATCGGCCCGATCATTGGTCGGAGGCGGACCTGCCACCCGGTCCAGGAGGCGTGTTCGAGTGATCCATCGTCCCGCGCATCGCAGGAGACGGTCGTGGATGGAAAGTTGCGTTGGCATACTCGCTACAGGCACTTTACAAGTGCATTGAATCCAGCTTATCGATTTCACGCCCTCAATCACACTATGAAATATTCTACTGGTGCCAATTTCGGTCGTGCCACATACCGACTCATTCATTGGATTCGCATGGTGGCGAGCTTTGTGGGGCTGGCGGGAATTTCCCTGTCAGCGTCGGCTCAGGACGAAGGTTACTTCCCTGACAATTATGTGAAAGTCGATCGGTCCCTGGCGTTCCTCAACGAAGCCTTGCCCGACTTTACATTTGATAATACCGATATTGCAATGTCCGGCCAGGCTGTGTTTGACTACCTTAAGAACGATCAGGACAGACAGGCCGTATCGATCATACTGAATTATGTCAGAAAATATGACTCCAAGATACTAAGGGCAGAATTTGTAGGCTGGCCGATCACTGACTGGGAGCGTCCCGACAAAGATGTTGGAGATGCTGACTCGTGGACTTGGACCCAAAAGGCCGATAAAACCACTCCCTCCATTACTTTGTTCAAGCGTGGCCCGTTTTGGGTACGTCTCCAAGTTGGTCGCGGCATCGATGAATTGACCACCGCCCGAGCGATCGATGGAGCGTTGGAAGGAGCGCTGGGAAATGGTGTTGATTGGGTGATGGCCCAGATTAAGAAACTTGAGGGGTCGCGCGTCAGGCCGAATTCGATTCCGGACCCACCAAAACCCAACGTGTCCGCCCCAGCGTTCGTGGAGGCAATCACACCTGAAGGATGGATGCTTACGGGCTGTGCTGCTCTTGACACGTCTTCTGCTCCTGATCCGGAATGTCACCTGCTTTCATGTGGCTGGATTCGCGAGGAGGATACGCCTGACTCGGCTTCGGTCGACCGCAACTCGTCAGGAATTGGAATTAGGTTGGAAATTCACGTTCGTTCGAAAGAGGAAAGGGAAACCGGCGTGTTGTCGATTGGTGGGGGAATCGTTGATCACGATCTTCGCCATCCATATCCCAGAGTGGACCAACCGCAAATTGATGAGGGCCGCTTCCGGCCTGACGCGTGATATAGTCTTCCTGAGCACGATGGCCGCCAAAACCCTGACCAGACAAGTTTCCTTTTTATGAGAGGCGTAACTACAGCGGGAGTGTGGGCGAACATTCCCCTCGCCGAATCGATGCCATTCATCGAGGCGGTCGATGAGCAGATCAAGAGACTGGGAGATGCCGGGCTCCGCGATCAAATCACCCAATTGCGGGAGAAAAAGGAGCAGGAAGCGCGGGAAAGAGCTGCGGCGACACCGGTGCCCGAGCCGCCGCTGACCGCAGCGGAGCAGGCCGCGGCGGCGCAGATTCTTATTGAGGACTTGGACGATCCGAACCTGAGTTTAGGAGACCGGCAGAAGACTCTGCTGATGTTGTCCCACACGGGTGCGAAAGAAGCCCTTCCTTCCTGTTTTTATAGCCCATCTCGACGCGAAGTACGGCCCGGTCGTGCGTTCGCGTGCCATTAAGAGCCTGGGAAGACTTGGCGCGCCAGAAGCGCTCGAATCGCTTGCCGCAATTCTTGAGGCGGATCCTGTAGGCGACACCAGTGTCCCATCTATGGACGAGCCCTCCGAAGCCATTCAGCGACGCAACGCCGCTACCGCCATTGGTTCCATTGGTGGGAAGGAATCTTTGCCTCTGCTACGGAAGCTGGCTGCCCGCAAGAACGAATACTTCACCGTGAGGGACGAGTTGCAATGGAGCTTGGGCAAGGTCGAGAGCGAGACAAAGGAATGAGGCCTGTGCTCATCACCTGTCGAACCGTATCCAGTCGAG
>JAQCER010000804.1 GCA_027618625.1 Verrucomicrobiota bacterium | reverse complement strand
TCTTGAGGCGCTCGGGATCGCCACCCGCAGCGCGCTGCACCGCGATCTCGATCTCCGTAAGCACAAAATTTCCGCTGTCGGAACGCGCTAGGCCACCGCCGGTCATCGAATCGTGTTTCAACGCGTCGAGGCGCAGCGCCGCGAGCTGCTCCAGCCCGGGCACGCCAGCGATTGGGTACGGGCCATTCTTGGGGTTCTCGCCCCCGGCAAGAATCTCGCCGCCAGGGCTGATCGTCAGCTTCTGTTTCAACGCCGTCGCCTGTTGCGGCACGAGCGTCGTCCACAATGCTGGTGACGTCTTGCCTGCGGCTTTCTCCCGCACGATCTCTTGCTTGCGCGCCGCGATGCGTTCCTCCACACCGTCGATCTGTCTAGAGAGATCTGCCAATTGTGCCAGCTTCTCATCAGTGACAACGGCGAGGTTTGGCGGCGTCTGGGCATTGCCACCACCACCGTCCACCGGCGTCTGGTTGAAGAAATCGCTGAACTTGTAATAATCTTTCTGTAGCAGCGGATCGAACTTGTGATCATGGCAGCGACAGCAATTCAAGGTGAGCCCCAGCCACACCGTCCCCATCGTCTCAGTCATGTCCATGACGTAATCGACGCGGTTCTCCTCGGCGATGCGCCCGCCCTCGCCATTGATCGGATGGTTGCGACAAAACCCCGTTGCGAGTTTCATCTCGTCGCTCGCATCCGGCAGCAGATCACCCGCCAGTTGCCAGATAGAAAACTCGTCGTAGGGCATGTTCTCGTTGAATGCCTTCACCACCCAATCGCGCCACGGCCACATCGTGCGTTCACTGTCACCCTGATAGCCGTTCGAGTCCGCGTAGCGGGATGCCTCCATCCAGTCCCATGCCATCCGCTCGCCATAGGCCCGCGAGGCCAGCAGCCGGTCCACCTGTTTTTCCCATGCCGCGGGCGAAGTATCCGCCAGCCAGGCGGCCATCTCCTCGGGAGTGGGTGGCAGACCGGTGAGCGTCAAGCTGGCCCGGCGCAGCAGCGTGCGGGCATCCGCCTCCGGCGAAAACTCCAGTCCCTCGCGCGTCAGGGTCGCGCCGACCAGGGCATCCACCGGATTCCCTGCCTGCGTCAGCGCAGGGCGCTCCAACGGCGTGAAGGCCCAGTGCTTCCCCCACGGAGCTCCTTCTATGATCCACCGCTGCAAAGTCCCGATCTGCGCCGACGTCAGATCCTTGTGCGCTTCCGGCGGCGGCATCAACTCGTCCGGATCCTTCGACAGAATCCGCTGCACCAGCAGGCTCTTCTCCGGCGCCCCGGACACGATGGCCGCACCGTTTTCCCCGACAGCCTTCGCCGCGGACTCCACATCCAGCCGCAGACTCGCCTTCCGATGCTTTTCATCCGGCCCATGGCAATAGAAGCACCGATCCGACAACACGGGCAGCACCTCGCGGCTGAAATCGACCGGTTCCACCGCCGCGAGCCCTGACAGAGCGAGGCCCATGCTAACAGCGAGCAGGAGGAGTGGATTGCGGAGTGCGAAGAAAGGCATGTCGGGTGGGTTAGAACGGCGCCCCTGAGGATTCTAAACGAACGGGCGGCGTCAGGCAATGATCTCTGAAATCACGCTGCCGCCAATCTCCTTCAGCCTCAGCCTCAGGATGCGGTTGCGGTGGAGGTTTGATCATTCAGTCGCATGTTCACGTCCCGGATCGCAGCCGGCCGACCCGTTCACGAAAGGGTGCGCGTCCCACTTCCGAGGCCCAGACGACGAGAGTTGAGTTTCCTCAAGCAGGCCGGCGACAGGCAGGTCCACTTCGGTTGATCGCTTGATCATGCCGTCCTTGACATTGCCGTGGTGGTCCCTACGGCTCACGGATAAGCAATTCCGCGAGGTAAATCGCAGTAATTGCCTTTCCGTCGTCCCCTCGTTCATGGCTGGAGTAGTACGAGATCAAGGCTCGACCAGCGCTGAGTTCCACGAATCCCGGATACGAGGTATCGCCACCACTCGGCAGTTCCGCAAACTCTTCGAGACGCTCTCCGATCAGCCACCAAAACGTTGTCTTCGGACCTTTCTCGGGAGTCGTTTTGCGGCCGGCCACCAGGTAGTGATCTCCCCATTTTGCGAGCAGCGGACCTCCGATTGGATGCTCCAGGCTTTTTCGTTCCCAGGTCACGTAGGGAGGTTTGGAACGAAGCAGTTGCGCTGCATTCCCCATGCCGTGTCGCCCAATACCGACGACATCGCCGTTGGCCTCAAACAGAAATGCCGTTTCATCACCAGCGGTTTCTTGAAACACGGCTCGTTTGCGCCAGATCACCCCGTCGTCGCTCTCCAACATGAGTGATTCGACATTGGCCGGTTCGCCCCGAGCTGCGATTTCGAATGCGGGTTTGCGACGGCCACAAAGGAAGGCTTTGCCTCCGAAGTGTGCCGCTCGCCAAATGTAATGGCCAAATGTCCCTTCCATCATGACCGGGCTATTCCACACCGTTCCATCGGCGGACCATGCGGCGTATCCAAGATGTTTATTCATATCGTAGTCGGAAACCGGGATCGTGGTGTTTCCACTGTACCAAGTTCCCGTATATACAAACAGGCGCTCCTGGAAGACGAGGAAATGAGGGTCGCGAGTATCCCGCAGAGCCACATGAAATCGATGAACCAAGTCCCATTGCTGGCCATCGCTGCTGCGCAGGATCATGATCGCTGCGGTGGAATGAACCATATGGCCGTCGGGACAACTTCGAAACGTGAGGTAAAGGTTCCCACGAAATCGGCAGAGGTCGGTGAACGCATTGTGTTCACCATTATGGAAGGCGCGGCGCAGATTGAGAACTTCGACCTTGGGCGAAGCCGCGCAGGTAAATTCTGCGGTCGTTGTGATCAGTGATAA
>JAQCER010000006.1 GCA_027618625.1 Verrucomicrobiota bacterium | reverse complement strand
TAATGCAGCTGTCTATTTTCCATGTTTTCTAGCTGTTTTAATGCGTAAGCCCTGGGCAAAAAGTAAGATTCTGGAGGCTTCCCGGCACGCAAGGTGACAACTCAAGGCTGGGGATAAGGTCAATTGGACGATGTCGCGGAGAGTGCAGCCGCAGTGGCGACTTTTGGCGGCCCGAAGCAAGCACCACCTATCAACCCAGCCTATCCAGCCTACCAACTTTTCCAGCTTGATTCGACAACCCTAGCCCGTCAGGATACCGCAATGCTTCGCAGAACGTTTCTTCGCTCATCGGCCGCGACTTCGATGGCGCTGGGTGCAAATATGGCGCCTCCCTTGTGTGATACTGGGCCTGCTCAGGAAATTGCCCGCGATCCCGTGGTGAAAGATGCGATCGCCAGATTGTCAGAGAAAGCGTTCCTGACTCCGCAGGGAGAATTTTACAACGTCGAGCGTGGCGATCCATTGCCCTACAAGTTACCGCATGAAAAGCGGCTCGAGGTTGGACTCGAACGTGAGACGTGGCGGTTGGAGATTTTTGCGGATCCCAAAGACGAAGAGAAAACGGGCAAACCTTGCCGCCTCAAGAATCCGATGACCGTGGCAGGCGGCAATGCTTTCACCTTTGACGATCTCATGGCACTGGCGCAGACGAAAGCAGTGCGCTACCTGAAACTGGTGTCGTGCAACAACTTGTCGGATCCGCTCGGCATTGGACTGTGGGAAGGGGTTCCTCTGCGCGATGTGCTGTGGCTGACGAAGCCGGAGGAAAACTATCGAAGCGTCTACTACGATGGCTACCACAACGACGATCCAGAACAACTGTTCCAGTGCTGGCTACCTGCGAATCGCGTGTTGGAAGATCCGCCCGGCTTCCTGCCAGTGGTGCTGTGCTACAAGATCAATGGTGAATGGTTGAACGGTGAACGTGGTGGACCAGTGCGCATGGTGGTTCCGGAAGCCTATGGATTTAAGTCGGTGAAGTGGCTGCAACGCGTGGTCGTCACCAATCAATATCAAGCCGGGGACACCTACGCGCTTCAGAACAACGATGTGAATGACAGCTGGCTGAAAACACGCGCCCTGTTCGAGGACATGCCGGAAAAAGTGAATGCGCGCTCGCCGATTGCGATCACCGGCCAGGCGCAAGTCGGCATTGGTGGACTGGCGAAGGTGCAGTGGTGGGCGCAACGTAACGATCAACCTTGGCCCGTGGATGACGAACACTATGCCAAGGCGCCATGGCAAGATACCGAAATCCTACCACTGCCAGACCACTGGCAGGGTGCGGTGAAGACCGATGGTCTGCATCCCTTGCAGTTCGATGCCGCCACTGGCCAACCGCGCGAATGGCCGATGCGCTACACGCGTTGTCGGTGGGTAGCCTCTACACAAGGCCTTGAGCCTGGCGAATACGATTTGCGCTGTCGCGCCATCGACCTGGCTGGGAACGCACAACCGTTGCCACGGCCCTACAGAAAATCCGGCAGAAGTGAGATCGACATGGTAACTCTAAAGGTCGAAGCCTGACGGCGGCCCACTGAAAAATTTGCCTGCTCCTGGTCGTTGGCTTTTTAAGCAACTCACTAACTAACTAACTAACATTCACACCATCGTCCCCGGCGCACCTGGCCCGATTCAGTCTTGGGTCGATGATTCGCCGCCACCTCGTTCGCAGCCTTGTGCTGTCGATCGTCATATCTGCAGCCATGGCGTTCTGCTGTGATTTGAGAGTTGCAGCCGTGGCTGGCGGTCGCGTCTACAATTCGACGGAAACGATTCCGGAAATGCCAGTCGCTCTGCTGCTGTGGACGGCGAAGACTTACCATGGCCATGAGAACGCCTTTTACACGACCCGCATCCGGGCGGCTGCCGAGTTGTATCACTCCGGGAAAATTCGCGGCATTCTCGTCAGTGGTGACCATGGCCGGCCCGACTACAATGAACCACAGGATATGCGGCAGGATCTGATGCACGCCGGGGTTCCAAGCCAGTATATCACGCTCGACTACGCAGGATTCCGGACACTGGATTCCGTGGTGCGGGCGAAGGAAGTGTTCGGGCAATCGAAACTCGCCATTGTGAGCCAGCGATTCCATGTAGAGCGGGCGCTTTATCCTGCACAGAAGGCGGGCATCGCCGCGGTCGGCTACGTGGCTCAGGATCCGCCTATCAGGACATCACGCATCAAAGTCCGCGCCCGCGAAGTTCTTGCTCGTGCCGCTGCAGTCTTCGATAGTTTCATCGATCGCGATGGTACCGGTGAACGACGTGCTATCGCCTCCCGACGACACGCCGTCGTCAAGCTCGATCCTTTTCCCGAGATCCGTGGAAAACTCGACACCGTAGATGGCGCCTGGCCGGGAGTTCCACGTCAGCGTTACCGCTTTGGTTTCGGGATCGCGAACGACACCACTTAGGAACAGAGGCCGATGCGAGCCCAGGGCCGAAGTCGTCCACGGTGGCGTTGATGTCACCGTCACCGGCGATAACGATCTGATAATACACCAGCGCGTCTTTGGCCCAAGTGTCATAGAAGTCGCCGAGGTGGGTGCCCGTCGTATACAGCGTCGCGCCGTTGGCCTTGAAATTGAAAATGTGGTTGTCGCCGTCGCGCAGGAGGTCCAGCGTGGCCGGGCCGGTAAAACGCAAAGGAAGACCCCTGATACAATACGAGGTCGCCCGTGCCGTCCAGGTAGGTCCTCCTCACCTCATATCGAACGTCCGTGCCGCCTAACGTGATCAACACGAGGGTGTAGGTGTCATCGGTTGTGGAAATATAGCCTGCTGTTTCTGATAGGAATTTGCTTTGAGGGGCCGGCCTTGGAGCGGGATGGCGGGACATGTCAGGAGGGGGTGGCAGGGGGTCTGAAAACCAGAGGTGCGTTCATGGCGCGGGCGGAGCCGGGGATGGAGATGGAGGGGTTCAAGGGCCGTGGCTCAGTTCCTCTGGCGCGAACTAATACTAATTCTGCGCGAGCCTATAAAAGAGCGTCGGAGGCGCTCCTCCCGGATAACTGTCGAGCAGCTTGTGGGTGAAGGTGGTGGAGACGGGGCCATCCGAGGGAATCCCGTCATCGATCTCCAGCCACGACTGCGCTGCCATGCCCTCGCTGGATTCCAGCGTGTAGATTCTTCCGGGCCTGGAATTCCAGGTCAGCGTGACCGTCATCAGTTGATCGTTCACCTCGATGGACTGAAAGGCCAGCGGCTCTGGCACAGCGGACATCTGCGCTGAATAAAACCGCCCGTTTCCGTCCGCCCGCGAGAATACCTTGATCGGATCCATCGAATCACCGGATCCTCCCGTATCCACAAATGTGGAGAATGTTTCGCCCAAATCGAAATCGAACGGCACTTGCCCGCCGCCGGAAAAAGCCCAGTCACCGTCGGCTGCTCCCCCGGTGCTGACGGTTCCCTGATTGCGCGAGACAACCTCGACACCACCCGCTCCATCGGAGACGACTTCGCCGTCAAAGTGGCCAAATGTATGGTTCGACGAAACCTGGTCACTGCCCGCCACGAGTACGAAGGGCACTTGCTGGAAGGACTCGCTGCCGTCGGAGGCGATCGATTCGCCGATTCCCGTTATGGCAAACACCGCGTCGTTGTTGTCAATGGAGCCCCTGACGACTTCGAGGATTAACGGCGTAACGTAGCGATCGGCGTTGGGCCCGAAAAAGGCATATTCGGACGCGAACCCCGGGCCGCTGAACGTTTCCGTAGCGAATATGTAAACGGCCCCCGAATCGCCGTCCATGAATTGCCGGGGAATCAAGTCGTTGCCAATAACCTCCCCCGAGGACCCGGCCAGCTGGCCAATCGAAGCTCCTGATCCACCATTATAGAGCGCACCGATTTCGGCGGCACTCAGCGGGCGCTTCCATGCTCCGACGTCGTCGATAACACCATCCCAAGTGCGGCCCAGGGCATCTGGGTTGTCACCGATCTGCATCGGATTTGCACCGTTTTCAATGTTGGGCGCTGGGCCGGTCGAGACGAGATCTCCATCGATCCACATTTCAACACGGGATCCAGGCACACTCACCATGGCGATGTGGTGGAATTCTCCATCAGCGATCGGATAGTCCGCTCCCGAGTAGGCAGGCACATCTCCATTACCACCATTGGCAGCAAACACAGGAGGATCGTCTCCACCTCTGCGGTGAATTCTCCAGCGGTTGCCCTCTCCTTTGGCGATCAAGGCCTGCCAGCTCTTCGTGAAGGCATCCACTCGGAACCAAGCAGAGATAGTGAATCCGGTACCTCCTTGGAAGTCGAACACATTCTCATCTCCAGTGATCTGGATGGACTGGTCAACTCCATCGAGATCGACCCCTCCACCAAGTTTCCCGGCGTCATAGGTGTGAGCTGCCGCTCCTTTCGGGATACCGTGGTATCCGCCGACGACGTCTTCTGGGCCTGAATCCAGTGGCCAGTAGGCCACCAAGTCCTTAGCGAGCGCCACGTCAACTTGACGAATGATCATACCACTGATACCACCGCTACCGTCCTCAAGGTGCTTGTAGTAGAGGGGTTGACCGGCTCCGACCACGATGGTTGTGGTGGTTCCGCCGTTGGCGAAGCTTCCGGTGTTAGCGGCAGCTGGCTCATCGGCACCCGCCCAGAGAATTGCGCTCTGGCCAGTGTCAGTCGTGCGACCTTCAAACAGTGTCACATTGTAGACACCTTCTGCAAGACCATCGACACGGATGCGAGCAGAGGTTCCCGGCGTGTCTGCGATCTTGAACAGGTAGTCATCATTGACGTTCTGAGGAACCTCGATTCCGTCGAAGGTAGCTCCAGCACCGGGCGCTCCCGAATTGTTCGGATTGAATCCGTCGTCGAGTGCGGTGATGGTGACACCAGACTGATTGCCATTGGAGTCAGTTACTGCTACTGCGGCGTCCATCGGCAGGTTGTCGATACCATTCCATCCGTCGGCGGTTCCATTTGCAGGTCCGGGTGAGTTTGGAGTGTTACCGAAGTCCAGTTTGAACAATCCGAGTGGCTTGGGCAACTCCGATACGAGTTTTTCCTCAGCGATGATCTCAACGCGGTGGCTGGATCCGTCGAATACGAAGAACTCGTTGTTCGTTGGATCTGCACCTGCGGCTTCACGAGCGAAGGCCTTGGTTACGCCGTCTACACTGACATCGATACCGATGCCGTTGGCAGCCAAGTCATCGTCTGGTCCACCGTCCCAGGTATCGAACTCCACTGCGAGCCCTTTGCCGAAGCCCTCTTCTGGAGTGCCTGCGGTTTCATCGTCGCCAATTGCGCCGAAGTTGAAGGAGAAACCATCTGCCGGACGGTCGCCTCCGCCTGCAAGCGAGTAGTCGAAGGCGACTGCAAAGTCACCGCCAATGTCGCCAAGGTTCGGAAGGCGATAGGTCGCGTTCTGGCTGTCGATCCCGGTAATCGTCATCTGGAGGGCTTTGCCACTCACAGCTGCTTTGAATGGAGCAGCAGATGAAACGATCGATCCGTCACCGAGGTTGGTCGTTCCATCAGCAAGATGATTGAAGTTCTGGAAATACAGACATGAATTCTCTACTTCAAAACCGTCACTCAGTCCGTCTCCGTCGGAATCTTGGTCGTTTGGACTCGTTCCCGTCACCCGGAGTTCAACTCCATCGCTGATGCCGTCCCCATCGGTGTCTCTCACGGTTGGGAGGGTTGCGAGTCCAACTTCGATCCATTCCTCTCCATCCCAGAGACCGTCACCATCCGTATCTTTAATGGATGGATTGGTTCCGAGTGCGAGTTCGTCACCATTGGTGGCGCGGTCACCGTCAGAGTCATCACTCAGGTCCTGTGATAGATCACCATACCAGGCCTTCTCAAGCACATCCAACATGCCGTCTCCATCAGTGTCGGTTGGCACACAACGCAGGTTGGCCTCGGGGATGAGAAGTGCTTGAGCGTTAGCAGGGTCGATTGCAGTACCGTTAGCATCAGGGAAGCCAACGCCGGTTCCAATTCCTCCCGTACCATAGTCCCAATAGAGAACGCCGGCGTCACCGCCACCGCCTTCTGCGGCGACGAACTCAATGGCCTTCCAGCCTGGGGTAAGGGTCCGCGAGACGATCGGAGAACCCTCGTTCTGGTTACCTTCGACCCCTGTCCAGGCATTGTCGTCAATGAGCACTTCACTCTGGCCAGTGCCATCGTCAGCCTCTCCATTGACGCCGTTGCCGTTCAGGTCGATTGCAAGGTAGGTGTAGTCGTCAACTCCATCCTTGAACTTGTAGAGACCGGCTTCCGGGATGTTGATCTCACCAGTCAGGTAGGAAATATAGCTTTCCTCGTTATGGCCTGCAGAGAAGCCAAGGGATGCCGGGTAGTTCTGGATCCCAATATTGGCACCGTTACCCGTCCACCAAGTTCCGCTTCCTCCGGCATCAGAGCCTTTGAAGGCACCCATGGATGGATTTCCGGCATTGATGACAGAGAAGACTGCGTCCTTGTTGCCTGGGTTGTTCACATCCCACCACTGATGGCAAAGGCCAGCATACTTCGGGAAGCAACGCAGGTTCGCTTCAGGGATGAGAAGTGCTTGGGCATCTGCGACAGCAATTTCGGTTGTATTACTAGCAGGGAAGCCCACGCCGGTTCCGATTCCTCCTGGACCGTAGTCCCAATAGAGAACGCCGGCGTCACCGCCACCGCCTTCTGCGGCGACGAACTCAATGGCCTTCCAGCCTGGAGTAAGGGTCCGCGAGACGATCGGAGAACCCTCGTTCTGGTTACCTTCGACCCCTGTCCAGGCATTGTCATCAATGAGCACTTCACTCTGGCCAGTGCCATCGTTAGCCTCTCCGTTGATGCCGTTGCCGTTCAGGTCAATCGCAAGGTAGGTGTAGTCGTCGACTCCATCCTTGAACTTGTAGAGGCCAGCTTCGGGAATGTTGATCTCACCGCTCAAGTGAGCGATGTAGCTTTCCTCGTTATGGCCCGCAGGGAAGCCAAGGACCGCCGGGTAATTCTGAATCCCAATTGCGGCGCCGTTGCCAGTCCACCAAGTGCCGGTTCCTCCTGCATCAGAGCCTTTGAAGGCACCCATGGTTGGACTTCCGCCATCGATGACAGAGAAGACTCCGGCCTTGCTGCCTGGGTTGTTCACATCCCACCATTGATGGCACAGGCCGGGAATCGCTGACACGTTGTTGTTTACAAGCGGACTACCGGCTGCAGTGCAAATCACAACGAGGTTATCGACCAGCACCGTCTCGTTGGCACCACCGACACGTGCGGAGAGGCCAAAGAAGAGGGCATCGCTTGCAGCGAAGCTGGTCGCGACGTTGGTGAAATCCGCGCCGCCTGCATTGGTGTTGAGTCCAGTCGTTGTGAACGAGGCACCCTTGGTCGGATCCCAGCTCATGGTGACCCGGCCGCTGACGGTCGTGCCATCCAAAAGGATCGGTCCGTTCTTAAACGCAAGGCTACCGTTCGCACCACCGACTTTCTCAGCGATATTGACTCCCTGTTCAGCATCGAGGTTCATCCAGGTGTCGATCTCGAAAGACAGATTCTCCGTCACCGAAGCTATTCCCTCCATGCCTTCCTCAGCCGAACCGAGTTCGCCAAGCCCAAAATTGCCATAGTTCAATGACAATCCATCAGCAGGGTCATTCGCGCCCGGACTATCAAAGATGGTCAGGTCGAAGGTCGCTGACCAGCCACTTGAAGAATCGGGCAGTGCGCCAATGATGAAGCTGGCGAAACCACCTGCGACACCGTCCTCGGTCAACCGGAGCTGGCCTCCCTCGATGGTTGCAGTCCCATTCAGTTGGCTACCGTCCCCGAGGTCGGTTGTTCCATCGGCATATTGGAAGTCCTGCACATAGCAGATTTCCTTGCCGTCAGCAAATCCGTCACCATCGGTGTCGGACTGGCCGGGCCAAGTGCCGTAGGAAACCTCGAAGGAGTCACTGAGGCCATCACCATCGGTGTCCGTGCGGGTGGGATCGATTCCCAAGGCTTCTTCTTCTCCGTCGGTGAGACTGTCGCCATCACTGTCAGCTAAGAGCGGGTTCGTACCGTTGCGTTGCTCTTCCTTGTTGGTCTGACCGTCTCCGTCATTGTCATCGTTGGCACCAGAAGCGGTGTTGCCGAGGTTGGCAAGCTCCCAAGCGTCGAGCAGACCATCGAGATCAGGATCCGGGCCGAGAAGGACGCGGCCTCCTAATGTCTTAGGATCTGCGCCGTCAGCAAGTTCAGCGATCTCAGCGTCTGTGAGTGCTCCACCCCAGACAGCGAAGTCATCGATTGAGCCTGGAATCGGCGTGCCTCCGCTCTCAGAACCGATCCAGAGACTCGTGATATCAGATGGCAATGGCGCCGCGCCGACTGCGTGCTGGGATTGATCGTGGAAGAGTGCTCCGTCGATATAGATCCGCTTGTCAGCACCGTCCTTGACGAAAACGTAGTGGTGATACGCTGCACCGTTCCATGCGAAACCGTTGAATCCAGTAGGATCGGCATTGATCCGCTGCGGCGGGTCGCAGCATCCAGCTGTATCGAAGTAGATGGTTCCATCCGACCACGGGAGGTGCGCCTGCAGTCCCCGCTGTCCGTTGCTTGAACTCGGCGACCTAAACCAGAATGAACTGGCGTCCGTCGTTGCCGGTGTTTTTTGCCAGAACGAAACCGAAATTTGATCGGCCGCAGCCGCTGCATTGAACAGTGTCCCATTAGCGACAAAGACGGATCCGCCAGTGAGCGCCCTGCCACGAACAGCGTCGTTGGTGTAGGTGACACCTGCGGTAGGGGCTCCGGTCAACCCTGAGACATCGTCGTTGGCATTGCCATCGAATGCCCAACAGGCGATCAGAGGTGTTCCGCTCTGCACTCGGTGGACGATGACGGCCTGAAGGATTGGATTGTTGTCCTTACCCGGCCTGAGGGGCCTTCCCTCCGGCCCGTCAATCTGCCCTTGCATCACAAGGTTGATAATACCATCTCCATCTGCAGTGAATTCGGCAGTGTAGACGAAGGAGTTGTTGGGCGACCAAGTGCCTCCGGTGCCGGGAACACCCGGGGCTACCGCTTCGCCTTCTGATGTGAAGTTGTCGACCACCAACTCGATGTTGGGGGCAACCCCGACTCCAATGTCCCAGTGACGATTGCGGTCTGCCCCTTCATTGACAAGGATCTGAACTTCATAGCCAGCGCCGGGGTTCAGTCCGGCAATATTGACGTTGATAGGGTTAGGTGCGCCTTCCCAGCGAATGTCGCTCATGATCTGTGCGAGGTTGGCAGCCGAGCTCCCTTGGCCACCGACGAAGTTCGGCGCAGCCGCCCAGCCGTCGATCGAATTGCCGGCTGTCGTCGTGACCGTCACGTCGCCGTTTACCACTACTTTGTCATCGGGCTTGTCGGTTTGGAATGTAACGCCGTTCACTTCACGATCCTCGTCCCCGAAGATATCGACCGCGATCACCACAGCGGAGGGATCGAGATGAAGATCGTCCGGCCCAAGGATTTCATTGATGGAACCTCCGTTGAGCACGAGGGTGTCCGAACCTGGTTTGTCGTTCTCGTCGAGCGGGTTAGTCCCCGCTGCGATCTCGGCTCCGTCTGGTGATCCATCTCCATCGGTATCCGGATTGTGAGGATCTGTTCCTGCGTTGCCTTCAACTCCATCACTGGCGCTGTCTCCGTCCGTGTCGGGCTTCAGGGGATCGGTGCCGGTGTCCGCCGCACTGGCCCATACACCAGTTCCCGTCTCAACACTGTCGCTCAGGCCGTCCCCGTCCGTGTCTGCTTTCGTCGGGTCAGTTCTCCTGTCGAATTCCTGCAGCGCCGTCAAGCCGTCGTTGTCGCCGTCCGACGTCGCGTCTGCTGGATCGTCCGGATTGAGTCCATTCGCTACTTCCCAGAAGTCGCTCAAGCCGTCACCGTCAGAATCGGCGGGTTCAGCCCACGTGACGGCGAAGTTGAATTGATACTCCCTCCCTGCGGGGCCGTCAAAGGATCCGTGCCCAGGGGCGACCACTTGACCTGGCTCAGGCAGGACCGCAGTGTTCCACCCGAACATCGGGTATCGGTTGCCGTTCGCGAACGGCACTACCGCCCCGGCGTCATCCCCGTTGGGACCGCCCTGATAGAGGCCCATCAGCCACTGTGTGTTCGCCTCCGAAATATCAATTGCATTGCTACCGGTTCCGTCACCCCATGGGAAGGTAAATACGCCGCCCGCTTCCGGCGTCACCACATCGCCAACACCAACAACGACCATCTCTCCAGATTCGGTGTTCCGCCTGGCCAGCACGGGCGCTGCCGTGTGCGCGCCATCCGCTCGATCTCCGCGAAATGCGACGCTCCAACTCGTCACCGCGCCAGCTGGACTGCCTTCGGCATCCGTGCCCTCGGAAGTGAGTAAGGGATTGACCACGAAAACCGTCAAGTCCCAACCATCCGGAGTCCCTTCGTCTAAGATTTCCTGTTTGCCATGCACGACCTCTG
The DNA here is from genome assembly GCA_027618625.1 of Verrucomicrobiota bacterium. Classification (GTDB taxonomy): domain Bacteria; phylum Verrucomicrobiota; class Verrucomicrobiia; order Verrucomicrobiales; family DEV007; genus JAGROY01. The sequence continues at coordinate 7,072 of JAQCER010000006.1, read as the reverse complement.
TTCCAGAATCTTCCGCTGGAGGGCGGAATGGGGAACCCTGGTCACGCATCAGGGCCACTTGCTCGGCGTTCAGAGCCTCGGAGAAAATAAATGCATTGTCGATAAATCCCACCCAGCCCTCGGCGGCATTGTCCGGCCGAAGACTTCCGATCGACAGCTCAGAAAAACCGTCCGCAAAACCGGTGGGTTCTGTTACCGCGACGAGTTCATCACCCGCGGAGCTGGCATCTAGATCCACATAGACGGTGACCTCGCCAGCGTCATCGTCGTAAACTGCGGCAAAGAATGTCCAATCTTCGGTGTTCTTCGGACCTGGCAAGTCTCCTATCACCGGCCTTCCATTGCCAATGAACGATGTGTAGCGAAATGGCCCCTTCCGGTCGTCGAGCCCGATGGTGCGATCCCAGCCGCCATTGTCGTGGCCCATTACTTTGCGTAAACCAGGCGCGAGGCTGGAAGTCTTTACCCACGCTCCCATCGTCAGTTGCGGATGCTCGGCGGGGTTGATGGCGATCGGAGCGACGAGTCGCTGTTCTCCATTAAACTCATAGGCTCCCGCATTGAATCCGCCCGTCTCGGAATAGGTCGGTTCGGCCAGGGTCGCATCCAAGTCCTTGCCCTTCCCACTCGCGTCCTTTGTGGGATTGGCAGGATCATCGAACGGATAGTAGCCTAACAATGCCCCTACAGGGATACCAGGAGCGACTGGCTCGATGGGGGCCGCTGTGACGGTGAGCTGCAGGAGGGTGTGGTCCCAGTTGAAGTTGTTGTTCGGCCCTCCGTTATCCACTCCGAAGTACACATACTGTCCAGGCTGCAACACCAGACCCGTACCCGACTCCGTCGCAGCGAGGTTGCCTTTGTCGATAAAACCATCCGTCACCGCGACGAAGTTGGGGTCGCCAACCGTTTGGACCTGGATGTAATAACGGACGCCGTCGGAGTTGTTGACGTTTTGAACGATCTTAAACGTCGCATTGAAGTCGAGGCTGACCGGGACGCTGCGGTCGTTGTAGAAGCCCACCGCCGCCCCCGGAGCTTCCGCGCCATTCGACGGGTGTATGAAGAGCGAGTCACCCAGGAAATCGGCCGAGCCGAAGTTGCCGGGAAATGGTCCGCCCGGTCCTGTTTTCTGAACGAACGGGTATTTGCCGTTGACCAGGCCGTTGTCCCACTGCGGGAAAGTGTCGAAGACCTCGTTGCCCTCCAAGTCCCAGTCCGTCAGGTGCGTCATTGCCGTCCGGTCGAAACTGGCCTCGAAGTACTGCCAGACGGCCGTGGGCGATTGCGGGTCGGGCCCTGGGATGAAATCGCGCGCCACGTCATGGGTGATCGTTGCCGGAGGAAAATCACCCAGTGTAAACAACTCAGTGAGGTTTGCGTTTTTGCCGCGAACAAGTGCTCCTGGGTTGATACCACTCCAGCCCTTCTGGCCCGGTGTTGCCTGGTCACCATCGTTGATGGAAACGGCGAATCCAAACTGCGCTCCTTCAACCAGACTGGCGAGACCAGCGGCTGCCTTAGGGATGCAGATTTCGTAAGTGGTGGTGGTGCCACTGCGAGAGAACCCAGCAGTGGTATCAGGCCCGCCGGGAGGACGTGCTTCGTGTCCGGCTGTCGCAGCTCCAGTCAGCGCACCTTCGACGCCTCCAAGCGCATAGTTGTAAAGTGCCACCTGCGCGTCACGAGCGCCATTGGCGATCATCATCTGTGCGGCATCCCCGTTCCAGCCGCTGGCGCCTGGGTTGCTATGGTAGTCGTCCGTTACAACGAAAGCGAGGTAGATGTTGTCATCATCGTAAAGGGCCATGACGGTTGCTGAGTGATCGGCCAAACCGTCCCAAACACCGCCATCAAACGCCTCATGCTTGATGCGCTGGCCGAAGGGAGTCAATGCTTCCTCGGTCGTCAGCGTAAAATCAGGGTTCACGATCTTGTTAGCGCCCGCCCAGTCGGCCAGATTGCCATCAGCAACGATCGATCCAGCAGACTTATGGACGATGTAGCTTGGACTTGCATCTAAGCGAACGTTGTCAAAGTGAGCACGACCAGCCGAAGAGTGGTCCCCGAGAACAACGACGACGTTGCCCTCGACTGCAGCACCCGTGGTAAATGTTACGACGGTATCGACGAAGGATGCCGCTGCCTGCGGTGGACCTGAATCCACCGATTTCGAAGTAGCGAGGAACGCCATGGCACCTGCGGTGTCGTTAGCAGCCGGCACCTGGTTGGTGAGACCGACGACCGCGAGCGCTCCAGCTGGGCTGAAGTCACCGCCACGATTGCCTACTCCCACCCTAAGTGTGTAAGTCGTGTTGGGCTCAACAGGAACGCCTGTGTCCTGAGCAACGAAACGACCATTCTGCAAGCCGATGTGTTGAGTCCCGTCCGAAACGAAAGCGGGAATGAACTCGACAAACGAGTCGCCTTCAGGCGCGTCTCCCCCTAGAGCCCAGTCAGGGCCGGTTGCATTGCTCCAACCACCTGAATCTAGAACAGGCGCCTCGAAGCTGGCATTATTCACTGCAACGGGAGCGGCGAGGGCGGTCGAGCCGTAGCTGACCAACCCTACCCCTATCACAGCGTAGAGTCTATGTAACTTGCGTCGTATCATTTCCTTGTAACGGGTGTATTGGGTTTTTGTGAACTAACAAATCGCGTTTGTTGAGGGATTCGTTGCTGTAGTGGCATCATGGTGTGTCGGATTCCCAATCTTTTGGCAAGACTTTCGTCGCATTTTTTTAAATTTTCTTTCGCATCTTTTCTTGTCGCATCTTTGAGAGTAGAGGAAGGACAGTTCAGGAAAGTTCATTTCTCCCCGCTGCCGCTCCTGCTGATGACCGCTTCGGAACGATAAATGTCCCGGTTGGAGGCTTGGAATTCTGGCTTGAGACGAACTGTGAGCTTTGACAGATCGACGAGAGACCACCGCAAGAACGTCCAATCGCCGTCTTTTCCGTCGTGGGCGATGCCCAGGAGAAGGTGGCAGGCGTCATCCAAGACCTTGTTGGTCTCGGTCTTTGGGGAGAAATAGAAGCTGCGGAGGCTGGAGTTTTCGGCAGTTGATTCGAACAGCTTTGGGTCGAGGTAGAAGACGCGCTGGGTTTCGATGTGCACGATTTTGATGTCGGGATACCCGGAACGGCGGAAATTTCCTTCGGCAGTCTCCGGCGTGTGCGCCACGAATACGCCGCCTGAGTTGATCGACTTTGTGAGTGCGTCCTCAAACAGGCGACTGGCTTCGTTGATGCGCCTTATCTGCTTCACCGGACTATCGCCCGCATTCAATTTGCACGATCGCCACGTCAGCGGCAACTGACACGTTATCAGGGAACAATGCGGTTACCGCATCGGACGCATCGATCGGAATGATGCGTTTGCCGGAGACTTTCTCGATGACCTCAGAGAATGGCAACTCAAGGACGCCGGACGAATTCTCCAGCAGCAGTTGGTCGATCTGGAGGGGCTCGGTGGTATTCTCTTGAACAGGTGATGGCGGACGCGGTCTGTCGCATGCGATGGAAGCCACGGCGCAGGCAACAGTGAAAGTTCGGAAGGCGCGAGCGGACATGACTTTCTTTAATGCGTCTCTACCCACACAGCAACGTGCACAGCTCAATACCGGGCTCAAAATCAAAAGGAATCAATCCGGGGTAATGACGATTGCCCGATCCAGAAGCTCGGCACTGGCGCGACTGGCGGCTTCGGCCGATGCTGCATGGATGATCAGCAGACTTTGTCCGTGGCTTACCTGGGTGCCAACCTTTACGACATTGCTCAGCCCGACAGAGAAATCGATCGTGTCGTCGGCCTTGGAGCGTCCGGCCCCCAGGTCGAGCACGACCTGGCCAACGATCCCGGCGTCGACCGCGGTCACAGTGCCGGTGTTAGGGGCCTTGAGGTCGCAGTGGAATTTCGCGGGATGAACTTGCACCGGGTCGGCATCTGCATCCCCACCCTGCGCCGCGACCATTTCCCGCCACTTTTTCAGGGCGGTTCCATTATTCAGGAAGTCTTCCATTGCGGTCCGCTCGTGGCTGGAAACGCAATCTGCCAGGTCAAGCACCAGCCGCCTGAGATCATCTGGCCCGCCTCCTTCTAATGCTTGCACTGCTTCCGCCACTTCCAATGCATTGCCGACGGCAGAACCCAGCGGCTCGTTCATCGGCGTCAGGAGAGTCGAAACCTCGACACCCATTTTGGCCCCGACGATAGTCATTTCCTGCGCAAGGATTTGCGCATCGGCGAGCGATTTCATCAATGCGCCGGAGCCGTATTTCACATCCAGCACCAGCGCATCGAGCGACTCCGCCAGTTTTTTGCTCATGATGCTGGAGACGATCAACGGGCGGGACGGCACGGTGCCAGTGACGTCACGCAGGGCGTAGAGCTTGCGATCGGCTGGGCAGATTTCTGGAGTCTGCCCGGTGATGACGCAGCCGACGGTCTCAAGTTGCTGCTCAATTTCTGCGAGGCTGAGATCAGTGCGAAATCCAGGGATGCTTTCGAGCTTGTCCAGTGTGCCCCCCGTGATGCCGAGACTGCGGCCAGAGATCATGGGAACGCGCAAGCCCGCACTAGCGAGCAAAGGAGCCAGGATCAGCGATGTTTTATCCCCAATTCCACCCGTGGAATGCTTGTCGACGACCCGGCCACCGCGATGGCTGGAATGAGTGAGAACGGATCCACTTTGCAGCATCCCCATGGTCAAGGCGGTGGTTTCATCTGCGTTCATGCCCCGAATGCAGATTGCCATTGCGAGCGCTGCCATCTGGTAGTCGGGCGTATCGCCAATTACGTAACTTTCTAACAGAAAACGAATTTCATCATCTTCAAGGACCAGACCGTCACGCTTTTTCTCGATAAGAGCGGGGACGGATTTCATTTTGAAATGTTGATGCGAGGAGTTATTGCAATTCGCGAAAGAAAGTGGCAGAATCGCCGAACACGTGAGCGCCTTCTTGTCGCTTAAAGAACAAACCATAGACCAATCCAAATGATGAAAACAGTTCAATTCCTTCTTTCACTCGGTCTCAGTATCGCGATGGGCACAGCCGTTGCCCAAGCTGAGGAAGCCGCAAAACCAGTCAATTCGAAATGCCCGGTGAGCGGTAAAGCGGTTGACGCAGAACAGACGTCGACTTACACCAAAGTCGTGGGTTTTTGCTGCGGAAAGTGCCTGGCAAAGCATAACAAGAATCCTGCTGCGAACGTCGCGAAAATCGCGGAGATGCCCGCCGATAAGATCGTCAACACGAAGTGCCCAGTGAGCGGCAAAGCGATCGACGCTGAGCAGACCGCCATGCTTCACGGAGCCAAAGTCGGCTTCTGCTGCGAGAAGTGCCTTGGGAAGTTTAAGGAAGATCCAGAAGCGCTTGCTGCAAAAGTGGTCTATGACAACGCGGCGAACGAAGAATGCCCGGCAAGCGGTGAGGCTGTCGATCCTGAGCAAGTAGCCACTTTCACTGCGAAGGTCGCTTTCTGCTGCGAGAAGTGCAAAGCCAAGTTCGACGAAGCCCCCGACAAGAGCATCGCCAAAGTCGAGTTCGATAGCGTAGAGAAAAAGTAAGTAATCTACCCCCGAAAATCATTTCCGGAATCTGGTTCAGCCAATTCCGACCGACAATCCCAACCCCGGAGCATGGCAGGCATGCTCCGGGGTTTTTTTCTTGTCGAATGCTCGGGCGAATCTGATCGCCACGGCGATCAAGCGTAATACAGCGTAATAGAGCGTAAAAGACTTGTATGTCATGTGAAAACCGCGTTCGGTGAGTTCTTTACCACGCTTGAAACATGTCAGCTGGAATCCACCCACAAGAAACGAAGACGAAGTTTTTCCGTTCAGTCAGGCCGCTCCACCTACGCTGCGACGAGACACTGGATGAGTTTACCCTTGCCTACGAAACCTACGGCGAGCTCAACGCTGCGATGGACAATGCCATCCTGCTTTTCCACGCGCTCACGGGGAGCCAAAATGCGGCGGGCTTCACTGAGACGGTAGACGGAGTCGGTGAGCGCTGGACGGAGGATTGCCAGACCGGATGGTGGGATGGTTTCGTCGGTGAAGGCAAGGCGCTCGATACTTCGAAGTATTTCATCATCTGCGCGAACTATCTGGGAGGCTGCTATGGCTCCACTGGCCCGACCTCGCCAGACCCGGAATCCGGCATCCCTTACGGCAGCCGATTCCCGCGGATTGCCATCGCCGATATCGTTGATTCCCAGGTCCAGCTGTTGGATTACCTGGGTATCGTCCAACTGCGGGCAGCGGTTGGCGCGTCGGTAGGAGGAATGTTAGCGCTGAGTCTGGCTACGCGTTACGTCGAGCGCGTAGACGGTGTGATCGCTATCGGCAGCGGCATGTGCACCCCTCCGCTGCAGCGGATTCAGAATTTCGAGCAAGTGTGCGCGATTGAGTCTGACATTCATTTTAAGGGCGGCGATTATTACGAATCAGAGCCGCCATCCCAGGGATTGGCGCTCGCCCGCATGATCAGCCACAAGACGTTTGTTTCGCTAAGCGCACTGGAACGCCGCGCCAGGGACGAGATTCGCCAACCGGGGGACGATCGCGCATTTTCGTGGTACGAGATCAATCGCTCACTTGAGTCGTACATGCTCCATCAGGGCCGCAAATTCGTGAAGCGCTTTGACGCGAATACTTACCTGCGAGTGGTGGATGCGTGGCAGAGGTTCGACTTGGTCAGCGAAGCCAAGGCGCGATCGATGGAGGATCTCTTTGCCCGCTGCCGAGACCAGCGCTATTTGATTTTCAGTATCGACTCGGATGTTTGCTTCTATCCGGACCAGCAGGCCCAGATGGCGCGAATGCTCAGCGCAAACGGTGTCCCTAACATGCACATCACGGTGCATTCGACGAAGGGCCACGACGCTTTCCTCACCGAGCCGGAACTTTTCACCCCACACCTGGTCTACGCTCTGGACAGATGATCTGGACCATCTGGACAGATAAGCGGGTGATACGCCCACTAATGCAGTTTTGGCAGCTGATCTGGTGACGCTTTGAAGCTCTTTTCGACTGCCTTCACCGCTGCGGGAGTTAAACGCCGCG
>JAQCER010000803.1 GCA_027618625.1 Verrucomicrobiota bacterium | reverse complement strand
GCGCGAGTCCTGCGGTCGCGGTCATGCAGTCGGTGCGGGAAGTCACCTATCCGGATGCCGAAAAGCTTGAGGTGCCCGACCTCGCCACCGGCAACGCCGATCTTGTCATTCCCATGATCCCGGAGGCGTTTACCAGCCAGCTCGTCGGCACCGAACTCGAACTGACGCTCAGCCTGAGCCAGGCCACCCACCGCCAGCCTCCATCCGCGGCTGCGACGTCTGATCGGATTCGACTCGTACGGTCGCGACGAGTCCGAGGTGCGCCATCCTCTGATCGCCGCCGTCGAACTGCCCGCCCGCAGCTTCGCTCTGGCGGACGCGAGTGCCGATGCAGCGGCCCGGACGCAGTTGCTTGCAATGCAGATGCCCCTGGGCGAAATCACCCCCAAGTCCCGGAACCGCCGCGTGCTGGTGTTCCTCACGACGCGCGTTCCCCGGCCGCGAGATCCTTGACCCCGATGCCGGGGGCTTCGGCGCTGCTTCGGGGTGACTTGGATGCGGGTCGAACACTCTGGTAACGAAACCCTGCAGAAGGTGGCGTTACATTCGCTCGGTCACCCTCAGCCCCAGCAGCTCAAGCCCTTGCCTAAGCACCCGTGAGGAGAGTTCACAGAGAGCCAGACGGGTTGCGCGAGTGACGCCCTCTGAGCGCAGGACTGGGCAGGCTTCGAAGAACGAATGGAAGGATTTTGCCGTTTCGAACAAGTAAGTCGCCAGCATGTTTGGCCGGTGGTCGGTGAGGACTTCGGGAACGGTTTCTGCGAACTGATAGAGCTTCACCAGTAGCGCTACTTCGTTTTCTTCGGTGAGCTCGAACTCGGTGCCAAAGTCAGTTACGTCTTCGCCGAGTTTGCGGAAAATGGCCCGCGTCCGGACATATGCGTTCAACAGGTAAGGGGCGGTGTTGCCGCGCAGCGACAGCATTTCTTCCCAGTCGAACACGTAGTCCGTCAGCCGGTTCTGCGACAACTCGGAATACTTCACCGCGCCGATTCCGATGATCTCGGCAATGTCTGCCTTTTCGCCGGTGGTGAGTTCGGGATTCTTTTCCTCGACGACTTTCCGGGCACGGTCGATCGATTCCTCGATCACATCGAGAAGCTCGACGCTTTCCCCGGAGCGCGTCTTGAACGGCTTTCGATCTTGACCAAGAATGCTGCCAAACGCGACGTGTTTGAACTCGATGTCCGTATGACCGCAGCGGATCGCTGCATCGAAAATCTGCCGGAAGTGCAGCTGCTGCGGAACACCGACGACATACCAGATTGCATCCGCCTTAAACTCCCTGGCACGGTGGTCGATGGTAGCAAGGTCTGTTGTCGCGTAGAGGAATCCGCCGTCTGATTTTTGAATCATCGCCGGAACGTCCAGCCACTCGCCATCCTTCTGGATCTTGAATGGATCATCTGCCGGAGACTTTTGCCCATCGGAGAAAATGCAGATTGCACCATCGCTCTCGCGGGCGATGCCGTACGCCTTCAGCTTTTCCACCAGCGGAGCCAACGCGTCATTGTAAAAGCTCTCGCCCAGGAAGTGATCGAAACTCACATCGAGCAGGCGGTAGACGTTGGCGAGCGAGTTCAGCGAGAGATCGACGCAGCGCCTCCAGATGGTTAGATTTTCTTCGTCACCCTGCTGGAGTTTGACCAGCTCCTGTCGGCAGACTGTGATCGTCTCTGTGCCGTCTTCCGCCTTGATCTGATCGTTGAGCACCTTGTAGACCCGCAGCAATTCGGCGGACGGATTGGCGTCGAGCGCCTCCTGACTCAGGATCGTTTTCCAGCCATGAATGATGATGCCGAACTGTGTGCCCCAGTCGCCGATGTGATTGTCTGTGGTGACCTCGTGGCCGAGAAACCGGGACACGCGCGCGAGGCTGTCGCCGATAATCGTCGAGCGGATATGGCCCACGTGCATTGGCTTGGCGATATTGGGGGCGCTGAAGTCGATGACGATTCTCAGTGGTGCCTTCACTTTGGCCACTCCGCAGCGGGCGTCTGCCAGCATCGGAGTGATGCGGGCGGTGATTGCCTCAGTGGTCAGAGTGAAATTGATAAAACCCGGCCCCGCCACAGTTGGCGTCTCGCACAGACCAGCGCCGTCAAATATTGCAATGACCGATTCCGCCAGCGCACGAGGGTTCGAGCGCAGTTCTTTTGCCAGCACCATCGCAGCATTGCATTGGTAGTGGCCAAAGCGGCTGTCGGTGGCCTGGCTGATCTGCGGCTGGAATCCTGCGGGCAGGCTGTGTCCGGCTTTGATAAAAGCCGCTAGCAGCTTCTCCTGGAGTAATTTAGGAAACGTCGTCATAGCGTAAAAATCAGGCCCTCACCATCCTGAGAGATCGCACCACGTCAACATCGATCACGGCCAATGCACGATCATTGCTTGGTGGGCTCGTAAGGTGCATGCTGGACGACTGCCGAGAATCGACAGCAGTTCGGTCTCAGTGGTGGCTGCGGCGAGGCGCTTGCGGACTCTGCTGTCCGCGAACATTTGTGCGATTGCCGCCAGGTGCGCAGGTGCATCTGGTATTCACCCTTGGGAACAACGAACAAAATGATGAATTGCACCGGGGCGTTGTCGATCGAGTCGAACTCAATCCCGTCCTCAGAGCGGCCAAAAACCGTAATTACCTTATCGATCTTTCCGCTAAATTGGCACTGCTGGGAGAATGGACATGGAAACGCAAAGCACGATTTCCTTACGGCTTGAGGATACGTGTGATGGCGGCCTTGGGCTCGAGTGGGGACTTTGATAGCACCTTACCGTCGGCTGTTGTCAGGATGAAAGTCTGGCAGCCGTCGATTGCGGTGCTGAAGATTCCAGGAGTAATCGCGGTCGAAAAGTCTGCCATGGAATCGAGATTCA
>JAQCER010000802.1 GCA_027618625.1 Verrucomicrobiota bacterium | reverse complement strand
CGATCTCCACGGTGGGAAGGTTCAGCTTTCTCTTGAGTGCCTCGAAGTAGACGGGCTCAGTGACCTCGCCCTCCGTCACAATCAAAATGGCCTTTGCAGGCGTTCTGCTTCCACGGGGGCGCCGGAAGGAACGGGGATCGGAATCAATCCGCTTCTTCCACTTCCTACTCGCCATCGGCATCCTCCTTCCCGAGAAGTCCGTTGGGAATGAAAGGCACGGCGCCATAGCGGCCTGCTAGATACCCGCGCACGAGGGATTCCCCCTTCCTCGGCTTGTAGTCGGTTAGCGGATAGAGGTGCGTGGCTCCCCCGTCGTCCTTGTCCGCGAACCAGATCTGATCCCGGCGCAGCAGCGTGGGGTCGAGCAGAAGCGGGTTGTGTGTGGTGAAAACGAACTGGGCTCCATGCCGGTTCCGCTCCGGATCGAAGACCAGACGCAGCAGTTCGACGACCATCATCGGGTGCATGCTCGACTCGACCTCGTCCACGCCTACCACGAAACCATGCTTGAGGATGTCGAGCCACGGTCCAGCCAACGAGAACAGCTTCTGGGTGCCCGACGATTCGTCTTCCCAGCGGAGGGGAAACTCCCGGCCTTCGGCGCCACGGTGGCCGAGGGACACCTCGACGCGCTTTCCGTCCTTCAAGATCGACTCGAACAGCTCTTCCGGAAGTCCAGGCGGGAGCTCTTCTTTCGTGATCTGATGCTCGGTCGCCTTCGCCGAGAGGATGCCCACATCCCCATGGCGCAGCAGTCGCACGATCGCGTTTCGTTCGTTGCTTCCCCGGTTCATATAGGATGCCGTTGGGCCCGGCCCCATCGGCGGAAAATCCGCGTTCACCCGTAAGAACCGGATCTGTTGCTTGAACCAGCGGTAGACCGGTGCGATCTGCTCGTTGTTCCATTTGGCAGCGGTGGAAAGAAAAAGAGCGTTCCGCCGGGTGTAGCCGACGATGTTCGGATCCCGCTTGAAGCCGGTCGGGCGCTTCGGGCTCCACTCGTAGTCCCCAGCATCTTCGTTCCAGGAGCGCTCGTACCAGACCCGCTCCACGCCCTCGGGAAAGGCGGAGAGGCTCTCAAAAAGCACCCTGCGGCGATCCACGATCAAGGCGAAGTGGTAGCGCACGCCTTCGACCACGAACCGCAGCGCGAATTCGGACGGCTGGTCGGGACACTCCGCACACAGCACGAAGGGCTCGACACCGGTCTCATCCCCCTCGTCTAGCTCCGTCGCAGAATTCTCCACGAAATGGCTGAGGAAATTCAGGGCCCGCAGAACGTTCGTCTTCCCCGCCGCGTTCGCCCCGTAGACGCCCACCGCTTTCAGCAGCTTCAGCCCGTCAAGACCGGGAAGCTGTGGATCGATCAGGTTCTCGGGCAGTTCCTTGACGTAGTTGCTCGACACAAAGCTAAGCCGCTGCTCCGCTCTGAACGAGCGGAAGTTGGTGACTGCAAAATCAATAATCATCGGTGGCAAGATGGTCTCAAATGGCAATTACATCAATTTTTTTGCGGAAAATATGCAGAAAAGGCACAATTGCTGAAGGATCGGCTTCTCAAGGAGAACAAGTCCTCCTAGACCAGCACTCATTGGGACGCTTTCGCTAAGGCCGCCTGTCCGCGCTCTTCGAACTGCCTCTGTTTGGCCGGCCCCACCAGATTCCTGTGATATTGAAGCAGCATCTTCCGAATGTATGGCGCCACCCGGAAACACCTATAGTCCGTATCCCGGACGGATGCCTCTCTGCCGAACCATTCCATGATCCGTTTGGGATTAGAGTCCGGCATCATGGCTTCGACGCTGCTTTCGTTGACCTCATCCAGATAGAGGAGTTCTATGAGCCACTCCCTTTCTGGAGTTGTCATCCACTGCGTGGTGCGATCGTAGAACTGCTGATAGAAGAGTGCCGGGCGCTCCCTCTGGTTCCGCTTGAAGTCGACGAGGAGCGAAAGCACGTAAGGGTATCCGAGGCACTCCTCGTAGAGTTCGCCTGCCTCGGAGGACCCGTAACCGGCATTCTGAAGGTAGAGAAGCGCCTCCGCTCGGGAAAATGGTTTAAGACGTATCCGGCCCTTAACATACGGTTTCAGCATATTCGCAGTGGCCGGCAACGAGTCATAAAGGTCATCTCGCCCGGCGATCACGACCAATACTGGGAAAGGCACCTCGCTCAGCCTCTTCAACAGATATTTCCCCAGCATTTCACCCAGAACGGGCGTCACCGATTCGAAATCGTCCAAGACCAGAAGGAACCGGTCGATCCCTTTCATCTTCGGATGGACAAACTTCCACCAATCCTTTCCCCGCCAGTCGCTGACCCGGGCGCAGACATCAGTTTCGTAGGCTTCCGACAACGCAGAGTAAGGATCATCCGTCAGCCGATCTTGAAGCGACACCCGGAGTCGGCGAAGAAAACGTCCTGGCTTAGGATTCAATGTCTTGAGGCCGACAAGCACCTCGTAAGCCCTATCAAGGTATTCCTCGACCTGTAACTTCTCGGCCACTTCGAGAACGGCTGCCGCGTTGCGCCCGACAACGGGAAGCCTCTTGACCATCGGCTCAAATTTGTAGACTAGCGACATCCGCCACCATGACCGCGACTGCCGGTCAAGCTCGAGTCGGATTCGAGGGGGCGTTCAATCCAGCTACCGACAATTTTGAAGGCGACTACGCGCTCGTCCTGGGCGGGCTCCAGCAAGAGAACTCCATCTGGCGCACCAACAGCTTCCATCTGGAATTCCTCGACATCGACACGCAAAATCAGCCAGAGACCGTCCTAGCTTCCACTATTGGAATTACAGATAACACAATTCTGAACCAGGAGATTCGCCCCAGTCTCAGAGCACCTGACCTCGAATGGTGGTGATTCTTGTCGGAT
>JAQCER010000801.1 GCA_027618625.1 Verrucomicrobiota bacterium | reverse complement strand
ATCACGCACAACGACGGCAAGCCCTCGATCATGCCTGCACTTTCCAAAGACGATCCGGCAGGGCTGGTCGCTGCTTTAGAAAACGACAATATGTTCTGGCGCATGCACGCGCAGCGAATGCTGGTCGAGCGCGGGAACACAGACGCAGTGGCTGATCTCACCAAGTTGATTGAGGACACCAGCGTCGACGAAATCGGACTCAACACGGCAGCTATTCATGCACTGTGGACGTTGAATGCCCTTGGTACCGGGAATGGGACTGGCGCCGAAGCGATCGCTGGGGCACTGACGCATCCAGCGGCTGGCGTGAGACGCGCTGCCGTAACCGCATCACCCAGGCAGACCGCCTCTACCAAGGCGCTCCTCACTGACAAAGATGCACAGGTTCGGCTGGCCGCACTGTTGGCGCTCGCTGACAGCCCACAAAGTGACAGTACTAATATTGGCGCACCTCTTGTGGCCATGCTCTTGGATCCGGCAAATGCAGGTGAGCGCTGGATCGCCGATGCCGCGGTTGCCGCCGCTGCACCCAATGCAGCGGAGTTCCTGAATGCTGCTCTGGGACAATCCGCTTCATCCGAGGAGCTGGTCACGGTGATTTCCAAGGTCACCACCCACTACGCCCTGAGCAGCCCGGCCGACAGTATCCTAGAGACACTCTCCGCAGTCGAGGGAGCCAAGCCCGACCTCGCAGTGGTCGTGCTTGATGGCCTGGTTTCTGGCTGGCCGGAAAATGCGTCCGCCACCCTGACGGATGAAAACAAAGCAGCGCTGACAACATTGATGGACGGGGCTCCCCGATTCCGTCAGGGATCGACTGCTGACTCTCACCCGCCGCTGGGGACAGGAAGAATTGTTTGCAAAACGTTATGCGGAAATCACGAGCGCCCTGCAGCAGCAAGTCAGCGATGCGGCACTTTCCGGCGAAAGCCGAGTCAGCGCAGCTCAACGATGGGTCGGCTTGCAGGATTCACCTGAAACATCACAGGCGATCGTCGACCAAGTGAGCCTGCTGACCACGCCGGACCTGGCCACGGGTCTGCTTTCTGCACTCATGCAAAGTCGACAGGATGCCGTCGGAGATCAAATCATGGCGCGCTGGACGGAGTTCACACCGAATGTGCGCCGGACCGCGATCAGTGTGCTCATGCGTCGATCAACGTGGACCAAGGCAATGCTCGATGCTGTCGATCAAAAGGAGATACCAAAGGCCGATCTTGCACCCGAGCACTGGACACAACTTCAACGCAATCCTGACCGCCAGGTCGCCCGCACCGCTGAAAGGCTGGCTACGATGACTGCCTCCAGCTCGGAGGAGCGTAAGGGGGTTCTCGACAAGCTTCTGCCACTCGCCAACGAGCAAGGCGATGCCGCACGAGGAAAAGAAGTTTTCGCCACGAGCTGCGTCGTCTGCCATGTGATCAATGGCGAAGGCGGCAAAGTCGGTCCCGAGCTTACCGGCATCGGCGCACGTGATCGCACCGAAATTCTTCAGGAAATTCTCGATCCTAACCGCTCCCTAGAAGCCAACTATCGACTCTGGATCGTGACCACCAATGAAGACGCTGTCTTCGCTGGAAGACTCGAAGCAGAGACCCAGACGACGGTGAAAATCCTCGATCTCGTGGCTCAAAAGCACATCATCCAGCGCAGCGACATCAAGTCTCTGCAGGTCTCTCCCCAGTCCATCATGCCAGCCGGATTCGATGCCCTGCCCGCAGAAGATCTTAAGAACCTGCTAGAATATCTCGCACAGAGCAAAGGGTAGTGCCTCGCCTCGTCTCGTCCCGCCTCGTCCTCTTCCCATGTTTTTAAAAATCGGCAGGCTCGGGATTGATCAGGCTAAGTAGTTGCACTCGTGCGCGTTCCATCGCAAGATCGGAGGTGCCATTGTTCACGCCATTATGCAGGGCCTCTCCAACAGTCAAGATTCCTCGAATCACGAAACGTATCGGGATTTACCACAAATCCCTGACTATGAATTGATTCGTTGCGTCGGAAGCGGCTCGTACGGCGAAGTCTGGTTGGGCCGCAGCGTGACGGGATCGCTACGCGCGGTGAAAATCGTGCGCCGGGAAACGTTCGAAATGGAGCGCACCTTCCTGCGGGAAGTCGAGGGCATCGCAAACTTTGAGCCCATTTCCCGTGGGCACCCGGGCCTGGTCGATATCCTGCACGTCGGCTGGCGGGAGGCTGAAGGATTCTTCTACTACATCATGGAGCTGGCGGATGATCGGCTTCATGGGCAAAAAATCCAGCTCACAGACTACGAGCCGCGCACCCTTGCCAGCGCACGTGCCCCAGGCGAGAAACTTCCGCTCGATCAATGCATCGACGTCGGGATCAGTCTGGCAGATGCGCTGGGCTACCTGCACGATCGCAACTTGATCCACCGCGACATAAAGCCATCCAACGTCGTATTCGTCGATGGCGAAGCCAAGCTGGTGGACATCGGACTGGTAGCACCTACCGGGCAGAAGACATTCGTAGGGACCGAGGGATTCGTCCCCCCCGAAGGGCCCGGCACCGCTTCCGCTGATCTGTATAGCTTAGGCATGGTGCTCTACGAGATCAGCACAGGAAATGATCGACTGGAGTTCCCCGAATTGCCGGTCTCTGGATTCGCGAAGCATGACCTTCCCAAATGGCAGCGCCTGAACGCGATCATGTGCAAGGCCTGCTCCCCCAACCCGGCCAAGCGTTACATGTCCGCACGTGGCATGACCGAAGATCTGCGCGACTTGCGGGCCGGGCGGAAGAAAAAGGCATCGCTGAAAAAGCGCTTCCTTCAGTGTGCGATCGTTGCAGTCACACTGCTCGCGGCAGGACTCGGCTACGCCCGGCATCAAGGTATGCTGCCCGCCATCGAATGGCCTGGCCC
>JAQCER010000800.1 GCA_027618625.1 Verrucomicrobiota bacterium | reverse complement strand
GAGAAAGGGGGTTATACTGGACGGCATGATCATCGAAAACGACGGCGCAGAAATCACCGGGTGGCAATTGCCCGCCGGATTCGACGCCGGGCAAAAGTTTCTGGTGTCGATCAATGCGCGCGCCTTCAGGATCATTCTACCGCGAGCGTATGTTCCCTATCTGCGCGAGCTGGAAACCGGCACCATCGTTCACATAACGCGCGAGAACTGGCAAGGTGTCGATGCTTTCAAGATCATGTTCGACGACGGCACCGAGGAACCGTTTACGCTCCAAACGGATGTTCAGGCATCCGATCGGATACCGTGGGCGCAGGATAGCGGGCGCGTGGATCTGCAATGCTCCGTATGGATCGACCAGGGTGGTCCCTATTGCGCACTACGTCGCCCGGCAACATACGAGGACTTGCGGTAACGAAGCACCCCGGGCGTCCGTTGCTACGATTTCGGCGACCTGGACGACGAGCTTCTCGACGGACTGATTGAGGGACGGTTCCATTCCGATCGTTTAGCGTAGACTGCGGACGAGATCGAGCCTGCGGTCGTCCCTCCCTTGGCTACTCCGTTCCGTTCGCTCCGCTTCATGCTGCTTACTGGGGGACTGAACTGCGGGCGGTGCGGAACCCGATGCTGATGCTGCGGAGCGTCGGGTTGCGGTTGTTGCGGCCCGCGACGCGGCAGTAGCCGGCGATGACGCTCCAACTGCCGCCCCGGAACACCCGGCCCGTGCCCGAGTCCGGCCCTCGTGGATCACTCGCTGGCGAGGACCCGTAATAGCTGCTCGAATACCAATCCCAGCACCACTCCCACATGTTCCCTGCCATGTCGTACAGTCCATAACCATTCGCCGCAAAGCTCCCCACCGGCGAACTGTAAGGTTGGGGGCCGTCGTTGTAGGTCGGATGGTAGCCTGCCTCTCCACTCTGATTCCCAAAGCCCGCTCCAGTCGCATAGTAGTTCGCCTGACTGTGGCTGATCGTATCCCCCCACGGAAAGGGCTTTCCACTCAACCCACCCCGCGCCGCCTTTTCCCACTCCGCCTCCGTGGGCAGGCGATAGCCGCTAGCTGCGAAGTTGCAGGACACCCCGGAATCCTCCCCCGTCTTGAAGACCACCCCGCCCACCGTGTAGCACGGCGTCAGCCCGTCCTTGTGGCTGTGCGCATTGCACCACTTCACGATGCCATACCAGTTCACCGAATGCACCGGATGGTTGGCACCCTTACCACCTCCAGTCTTCAGGTCTGTGTAACCATTGTTCAAGCCCCAGGCTCGCACCTCGTCCCACAGCTCCTTCGTCACCTCCGTCTTTCCCATATAAAACGCGCTAACGTTCACCGTGTGCACAGGAAGCTCATCTAGAAACCCTTCCCCAAAGGCATCGCCCATCTCAAACGGCCCCGCCGGAATCAACACAAATCCTTCGGGCGAAGAGCTCAGTGGGTCATTGACACGCAGCCGAAAAAACGCTTCGGGCAGCATTAGGTTCAAAGGCACCGTGACAATCGCTCCATCCCCAGTGACAGGATCGCCGACCGACGTCCACTGGTCGACATCATGCATTTGCTCTACCTGGTAGATTGATGCTTCTTCCGATTTCCAGGAGAGACTCACTTCGTCAGCCTGATACTCTACCCGCACTACAGGCAAAATGACATCTGCTGAAACAGTTGAGATGAGGCCGATAAGCAAGCTTGCAAAGCCTGCCCCTTGACACTGGCGATCCCAGCTGAGGCCTTGGACTATTCTTGATCGTTTGTTCATAGGTTCAGGGGGAGGAAGGGGCAGGAAATGGTGCTGTGCGGGGAGATTTTCGGGATCTCATGCGGTGGATCAAGCCAGAATGCCAAGAATCACGGCATTTTTGCAGTGGTCGGGAGAAATAGGACGTTTTCTCATGATTGATGAAAATAGAGATGCGCGTCCGTGTTGTCAATCTCAACGCGGAAGGGTGAATTGACGGCGCTGGCGATCGCCAACCACCCCCGGCAAGGTGCCGCAAGAGTGTGTGACAAAGTGTGACAAAACTCGCGTGGAAATGTGCGAAAACTTGCGTTTCTTGCCCAAATTAGGGGTTTGTAAGTGTTCTTGCAACTGGTTGAAAAACAGATCATTAGGGGACTTTTTTAAAATTCAAAATGTCGGTCTTGAAAACCGGCAAACCGCAAGGTTTCGTGGGTTCGAATCCCACCCCCTCTGCCATTGATAATCAGCCAGATACAACTTTAAGTAGTGGCTTTGTTAGAGTGCCTTGATTCGGAGCGTGTGACGGATGTGTGACAAATTCGGGAAAAATCTCGAACCATTCAATCCCGCGAGCAGGCGGTATCGGTCGCCGATAATGCTTGTCGATCACGGCGGTCGAATTGCCCATTTCCTCAGCGAGTCTGGCTTTGTTCGCGATTACCGAGAGCCGATAGCTGCCGTATGAGTGCCGGAGAACATCCTCCGGCCATTCCTCGACAATTCCCAGCTCCCGAGCGGCGAGCGACAACTTCCGGGAAGCTACAACTGCACTGTAGCAGAGCTGCCCATCCTCCATATGCTTCAGCCTCGCACCCCGGAACGGTTCAAGCCAAGCTTTTGCAACTGGGTGTAAAGGCACAAATCGACAACCAGTCTTGTGCTCTGAAACCACTTCAACGAAACCTTCATCAAGGTTGATTCGATCCCACGTGGTAGCGGCAGCCTCAGAAGGGCGCAGACCAACGAATGCGCCAAGCACGGCATAGGGAACCATCTCGGGCTCGATCCCAACCAGGAGCTTTTGCATTTGTTCCGCCGTGAAGATTTCGACCGGTTTGCTAGGAACCTTCCGCTTTGGCACTCGTTCCGCCTCGGTCAGACCTTCCGCGAGCAACTTCTTCCGCTGGCAGCATTTGAACA
>JAQCER010000799.1 GCA_027618625.1 Verrucomicrobiota bacterium | reverse complement strand
CAACCCTTTTTCATCGGAGCCGATCCTGATGACAATGGTCAGCCGACCCGCAGCTTCATTGGTAAACTGGACAATGTCCGACTCAGCAAAGGGGTACGTTACACCGGAGAAGCCTTCGAAACCGCCGTCGGCGAGTTTACGGTGGATGCGGACACGCTGCTCCTTTTCGACTGCGACCGAGTGGTGTCATCGTTTTTGCCAGGCCAGAAATCCGGGGGACAGATCAGTGCGAGGCTGGTAGGGGCGAAAGCTCAGCTGGCCGAGGGCGCTATCACCCGATAGGTGGTGAGCAACAGGTGATGTTGACCAATGTTGACCAATGTTGACCAATGCGGCCAGAGGATCAGAACGCTCTGTTGACTGCAGTGTTGCAACGATTGTTGGGCAGGATCATCGCTTCATTGCTCACTGCGTTCTCGCTTGGTCTTAGTCTTAGTGGATGCGGCGAGCCCACTGATTCGAAACAAGCTGTCCCTGGCGCGATTGGCGTCGGTCGCGCATGTAGTGCTTGCCACACATTGCCGCCTCCAGATGCCTTGCCCAAGTCTGCCTGGCCTACCGTGATGGAGCAAATGAGCCGGATCGCGGATGCGGCGGCCGTCACTCTTCATGCTAACGATATCGCTGAAGCTCAGGCATTTTTCGCGAGCAACAGTCCGGCCTCGTTGGACAAAGAAGTAGCGGAACCAGAACGCGTTGAGAGTGATCTTAAACTTTGGTCTGCTGTGCAACTTTCGCCAGCTGGACTGGAGGATGCGCTGGTCCCGGCGGTATCGCACGTCGCCATTGGGACAATGGCGGCAGGGGAGCCGCTTTCGTTGCTCGCTTCCGAAATGCGCTCGCGGTCGCTGCTGCATTTACCACTGGCTGGAGATCCTGACTCTCCACCCGTGTTCTACCCCATGTTGCGGGACTTGAACTATCCCGGGCGTCTGGTGTGGTCGGATTTGAATGGAGACGGGCAAACCGACTTCGTCATTCCCGGGATCGGTTCGATGCAGCCTAACAATGCGACCAATGGCAACGTTACCGTTGCGCTGCAACAATCGGGTAGGCAGTTCCTGCGGCAAATCGTCGCAAAGCAACTCGGACGCCCGGCCGCTGTTTGTTCTGGCGATTTTGATGGAGACGGCGATCGGGACATTGCCGTTGCTGCATTCGGGCTCCGTGATGCCGGGCAACTTGCTTTGCTTGAGAATCAGGGCGCAAACGAGGAAATGAGGTTGCTGCAGCTCGATGCCCGGGACGGGTTCACTTCGTTGGAAGCTGTGGATGTCGACGGTGACGGACCAGTCGACATCGTTGCCCTGCTGGCACAGGAACATGAGGAGCTGATCGTTTTCAAAAATGAAGGGGCGCTCCAGTTTTCGACTCATCTCATCTGGAAGGCCGCGCATCCGTCGTGGGCCTTTTCCCATCTTCAAATTGCCGATCTCGATAGCAATGGAAAGCCTGACATTGTCACCACCAATGGAGACAGTCTCGACTACAACGTGATCAAGCCATACTCTGGAGTTCAGTGGTTCCAGAACACCGGGCAACTCACGTTTCAACCGATGACCATCGGGGCACTGCCAGGTGCCGCTTGTGCTGCCGCTGCCGACATGGACGGTGACGGTGACCTGGATATTGCTGCAACGGCTTTCATGCCCCTTTCGGCCCCAGCGAAGTGGATCGAGAATGATCTCAAAAGCGTCGTATGGTTCGAGAATCCCGCTGGGCAGGGAATCGCACCGTCTGCAACCTGGATCATGCACGTGGTCGAGCAACACAGTGCCTGCCATCCGACAATTGCTCTGGCGGATTGTGATGCAGATGGCTTCATGGACATCGTGGTGGGAAACTACGTCTGGATCGATGAAGAAAAGGGGCCGCTTTTTCGCAGTCCTTACGTCAGCATTTACTCCCGTCGGCAGCCGTGAGCAGTGCGCAACTTAAGTTGCGCAGCCTTTCAATCGCCCTTGATCCGGAGTGATTTCTCACAAATAGTCCGGAGATGTTCGAAATTCGCGAAAAACCTCAGATGGTTGAGCGCGCCTTGTTGATAGGCGTTCATTTCAATAAGGCTGATGAGGAAGAATCCGCCAGTCTTCTGGTTGAGCTGGAGGAATTGACGCGGACTCTGGGGATCGGCGTGATTGACTGCGTTCTGGTCAAGGCATTGAAGATGCATGCCAAGTATCTGACCGGAACCGGCAAGGCGCAGGAATTGATGGACTACGCAAAGGCGCTCGACTGCGACTGCCTCATTTTCGACAATGAACTATCGCCGTCGCAGCAGCGGGCATGGGAGCGCGATTCAGGATTGTGTGTGATCGACCGGCAGGAGGTCATCCTCGACATCTTTTCCATGCGTGCCCAGACCAGTGAGGCCACGCTGCAGGTGCAGCTGGCGATGATGCAGTACTCGTTGCCGCGGCTCACCAGGATGTGGGCGCACCTTGACCGACAGGGTGGGGGCGCTGGTGGTGGCGGTGGCGGTGGCGCCGGCGCGGCCAGGGGGGAGGGCGAGAAACAGGTCGAAGTCGACCGCCGCATGGCCCGCAAGCGCATCGATCGAGTGAAGGCGGAACTTGAAGTGGTCCGTCAACAGCGAAAGACGCAACGCAAGGAAAGGATGCGCGTTCCATTGCCACTGGCCTCGATCGTCGGATACACCAACGCCGGCAAGTCTTCGCTCTTGAACAAGATCACGGACAGCTCCGTCCTGGCGGAGGACAAATTATTCGCCACGCTCGATACCACGACCCGTAAGGTGGAACTCGCCGACGGTCAGCAGCTCCTTCTAACGGATACCGTGGGCTTCATTCGAAACTTGCCGCACCGTTTGGTTGAATCTTTCAAGGCGACACTTGAGGAAGCCGTGCTTTCTGATTTTCTCGTACA
>JAQCER010000798.1 GCA_027618625.1 Verrucomicrobiota bacterium | reverse complement strand
GATCGTGACCACGCCATCACCCTAATCAAGAATCAACGACTTGTCTCGCTACTTGCGTAAACCCTGCAGTGTAAGATGCATCCGGCAACTCTGCAATAGAACTCTGCAATAGCAATCCGCCACCCTCAGTCGCCTGAGCAGAGCCTACTTCCAGTCAAACACCGTGAGCGCCTCCAGCTCGCGGACCATTACTTTGGAACCGCTCACCGCGATGTGCGCCCAGGTATCTCCCTTCGCCACTTTTCGCTCAGTGATCACGTCAAATTTCTCAGGATTGGCCCTGATAATCCGCAGTGTCCCGTCCTCGCTGAGCGCCAATATTCGATCGCCCTGAGCAATCAAACTCCAGTATTCGCCGAACGTCTCCTTCGTCTCCCATCGCTCTACTCCCGTGGCGAGATCGACACAGGCGAACTTCTTGTTCCGCAGGTGCAGGTAGGCGTGGCCACCGATGACTACTGGTGTCGACATGTAGCCTTGTTGCTTGAGCTCCCAAGCGATCGATGGCTTCCACTCCTCGCCATGCCCGGTTTTGGTGATTTGATAGGCAAACGACTTACCTCCGTAGGTGCTGGTGAACACCCTGCCATTGGCGACAACAGGAGTCAGGATATTCATCCCACGAAAAGCAGGCACCTCCTGTTTCCACAGAATCGAGCCACTTTCCGGAGACAATCCGCAGAGCTCCGTCCGAGTCTGCACCAACAGTTGCTCACTGCCGCCGAAACTAGCAAGAATCGGGGATGAGAAAGCACTGCCGTTCATGCCGCCGCCATCTTCCAGCGAACGCCAGACGACCTCACCGGTCGACTTTTTCAACCGCACGGTCGAGGCACCCGCCTGAACAATCACCGAGTCTCCGATCAGCAACGGCGAACAGACAAAACCAAATGCTGGAGGCTCTGCTCCAAGCTCCTTGGGGAAATCCATCCGCCACTGCTCCTTGCCGGTCTTTGCATCGAGGCAAAGGAGCACGTCCCGCATGCCTGCCACAAACAAACGCTCACCATCGGTTGCCGGTGTCGATCGAATCCAACTTCCGTTCTTCCGGGCAAAGAAGGGCACCCTCATCGATCCCTCCCAATCGGTCGCCCACTTTTGTTCACCTGTAGCAAGGTCAAAAGCGCGCACGGCCTCCTTCTCATCGTTCACCGACTCCGTGGTGTAAACAATCCCGCTATGCACGATCGGCCCTGAGTAGCTCTTGCCCAACTCAACCCGCCAGGCCTGCTTCAGGTGGTTCTCGTCCAACGATTCTGGCCAGGTAGCACCGTCCGAGTGGCCATCCCGATTGGCTCCGCGCCACTGCGACCAATCGGCTACAGAGACGGCGATAGTTGACACAAGAATGAAAGAGGTGAGCGTAATCTGGAACATGGAGAATAAGGGGAATGAATGGAGCGTGAATCAGTGATTAACCTGATTCCATACGATCGTTCACGCCAAAGCGGTTCATGTGATTTACGTGACTTACCAAATTGAGCAGGAATTCCAGTTGAACACTTTCCATCGACCACTGCTGGACGTAACCAAACGGATCACTCCACCATTACTTTTGAGAATCTTCAAAATGCCAATCGTTCTTGCCACCCTTGCCATCGGAGCGTTACTCCTGCCGATTGCAGCGCTTGCGATTATGTCGATCACTTCGCAGCACCTGGATCCCCCGGGAATCATCGACGGAAAGCTGGCACCCTGCCCCATGACGCCCAATTGCGTGTGCAGCGAATCCTTCGGATCGACTCCTCCCTCAATCTCGCCTTTTCCGTTTTCCGGTTCCCCAGCTCACGCAATGGCAAACGTCAGGGAAGCCGTCATCGCCGCTGGCGGCACCATCACAACGGAGTCCGAAGTCTACCTTGCAGCCACGTTCAGGTCCTCCTTCTTCAAATTCGTCGACGACGCTGAGTTTCGACTATCAGCAGAAGATTCGGTCATTCACATCCGCTCAGCCTCTCGCACAGGCCATTCCGATCTTGGAGTAAATGGGAAACGCGCCGCGCTGATTCGGAGTAAATTCGATTCCTCTCAGCCCACCTCCAAGTAAAAGCGTCGCAACCCATTGATCATCAGCGCAAGGTCGTTTCCGTAGAAAGTAAGCATAAAAAGAAGCTCAGCCTGGGTTCCGCTCCGCCGCGAGGTAAGCCCGAGAAGACCGCCGGGGCGGTGATATTGGGGTACGCGGCTCGCGGACCAGCTGATCTTGATTTCTGCGATCCCCTGCCCCACAGCTCGAAAACCACTGCTCTCAAAGTTCTCGATCCATCCCATTAATCCCGTCCGGCATAGAAACCGTGCTTGACCTTGGCCGAGCGTCTATAACAATCATCCCCACCATGTCTCAGAAATACTTTTCAGATATCCCGAAAATCGCCTACGAAGGTGCCGATTCAAAGAACCCGTTGTCATTCAGGCACTACAACGCCGAGGAGATCGTCGGCGGCAAGTCGATGCGCGAACATTTCAGGTTCTCGATCGCCTACTGGCACGCCATGAAGAACACCCTGGCCGATCCCTTCGGAGTCGGCACGGCCATTCGTCCATGGAACGAGGGATCCGACCCGGTCGAAGCGGCAAAGAACTGCGCTCGGGCGGCATTTGAGTTCATGGACAAGCTGGGAGTCGACTACTATTGCTTCCATGACCGCGATGTCGCACCTGAAGGCGCGACCCTTGCCGAAAGCAATGCCAATCTGGACGCCGTGGCCGATGTGCTCGAAGCAGAGCAGGCACGCACTGGCAAGAAGCTGCTCTGGGGCACTGCGTGCTTATTCGCCCACCCTCGTTACAATCAAGGAGCCGCAACGTCGCCTTACGCTGATGTCTTCGCCTATGCGGGTGCACAAGTGAAGAAGGCAATGGAAGTGACCAAGCGTCTCGGCGGCGAAGGC
>JAQCER010000797.1 GCA_027618625.1 Verrucomicrobiota bacterium | reverse complement strand
GATGAATGGCGAACAACGAAGCACGATATCTGGAAAATCGCTCATGACATCGGCCCTGACATCCCTCCAGTTCATCGTCCCGGCCATTACGTCAGTAGAGTCAACATCCGCCCCATGCATCATCTCGTCAGGCGGAGGAGGTGCCACCGGGGCCAAATCACCGAACGGATCGTCAGGATCGTCCATTGGCTCGCCCCAGCCCTCGTCGTCCGCACCAGACGAGGAGTATTGTTCACTGGGTTTGAGAATAATGTGCGGCTCAAATTCCAGCAGCTGCTTCTTGAATTCATCCTCAAACCCTGCCATAACCGCAATGACCACCAACAGGACGCCCACGCCCAGCATGACCCCGATGATTGAAATCGCGGTGATCACGGAAACAAAAGAACGCTTCGGTTGCAGGTACCGCAGTGCCAGAAACAGGCTGAAATTCTTTACCATCTTTGATGCCAGCTTCGGTCAGGTCTGCGCGCATTGCAAATGCATGTATGCATGTCGGATCTGACCGTTCGCCAATAGGACGGGAAGAGGACGCTTAAAACCTCCGCATCATTGAGCTGACGGGTGCAGAAGTCGTATCCGGCTCAGGATAGTCAAGAGTATAGTGGGCACCCCGACTTTCCTTGCGGGACGCTGCGGCATCGACGATGAGAGCCGCCGTATCCACGAGATTTCGCAATTCCAGCAAGTCGGTGGTGATTTTGAAGTTCCAGTAGAATTCCTGAACTTCATGTTTCAGGTTTCCAAGGCGGGTGGCAGCCCGCTGCAAGCGCTTGCTGGTGCGGACGATACTGACGTAATCCCACATCAGGCGCCGGATCTCGTCCCAGTTGTGATAGATGACGACCAGTTCATCCACGTCCTGCACGTCACCGCTCTCCCATTGGGGGAGCACGAGCGCCTCTCGATTGGCTTTCTCAACGGGCATCTTCCGCAAAACATGATCACAGGCCCGCTTCGCCAGCACGACCCCCTCCAGCAACGAGTTGCTTGCCAGGCGATTCGCGCCATGCAGCCCTGTATAGGCAACTTCACCGATGGCATACAGCCCGCGGATACTGGTGACACCGTTGATACTGGTTTTGACTCCGCCACACTGGTAGTGGGCAGCGGGGACAACGGGGATGGGCTCGCTGGCGATATCGATTCCCAACTCCCCGCACGTAGCATAAACGTTAGGGAAGCGTTCCTCCAGAAACTCGCGCGACTGATGGGTCACGTCCAGATAGACACACTGGCTGCCAGTTTTCTTGATCTCCCGGTCGATCGCACGCGCAACGATATCCCGCGGAGCGAGCGACTTCCGCGAATCGTATTTTTCCATGAACGACTTGCCGTCGGCACCGATCAGAACCGCGCCCTCGCCGCGCAGCGCCTCAGTGATCAGGAAATTTTTCACCTCTGGATGATAGAGGCAGGTCGGGTGGAATTGAACGAATTCCATGTTGGAAATCACTGCCCCAGCCCGCCAGGCCATGGCAACACCATCGCCTGTGGCTACGGTAGGGTTCGTGGTATAGAGATAAACCCTTCCACAGCCACCGGTGCTGAGAACCACCCGATTTGAGCGGAAGGTTTCAACGGTTCCACCCTTGCAATCGAGGACGTAGAGCCCAATGACGCGATCTTCAGAAGCGAGCCCTAGCTTGGCTGTGGTGATCAAATCGACCACGAAGTGATGCTCGAAGATCGAAATCGATGGTTCAGCCATGGCGGCCTCCAGCAGTTTCGTGGCAATCTCCCGGCCGGTGGTATCGCCTGAATGAAGAATTCGCCGCTCAGAGTGTCCACCCTCCTGCCCAAGATTTGCCTTGCCGTCAGCATTTGTATCGAAAGCCACACCGAGATTTATAAGGTCGCGAATGCGGTCTGGCGCTTCGGAAACAACGGTGCGCACCACCGATTCGTCACACAACCCTGCGCCAGCATCTAGCGTATCGGCCAGGTGACTCTCGAAGGTGTCGTCTTCGGCAGTGACGCATGCGATCCCACCCTGAGCCCATGCTGTATTCGACTTCAGAGCCTCGCGCTTGGTGAACACGGCGACTTTGCCGTGCTTGCCCGCTTGAAGGGCGAAGCTGAGGCCCGCAATCCCTGTTCCGATCACGATAAAATCAAATTCCGTGTTTGTGTTAGTAGATGTCATGAAGATGATCCGTCCTCGGGGATGCCTGTAGCAGTGGGAAGAAGCTCGACATTGTCAATCAGTCGGCACTGTCCAAAGAACACGGCTACCGCCATCACCGATGGACGTAAGACGGTGGAAACGCGCTGCATCGATTCGGCATCGACGACTTCCAGATAGTCGATACGTCCGAGGGGCGCATCTTGTTCAATGATGGCGCGGGCATTTCCGCTCAAGACATCTGCCTGATGCTCGCCAGCGGCAAGGGAGGCCGCTGCATTCAAAAGTGCCCGGCGAATGGCTGCCGCTTGCGGACGCTCCTCAGCCGACAGGTAGACATTGCGCGAACTCATCGCCAGACCGTCCGATTCGCGAACCGTGTCGATCCCCACAATTTCGACCTCGACATTGAGATCGCGCACCATTCTGCGAACGATCGCCAGCTGCTGGTAGTCCTTTTTCCCGAACACGGCTTGACGCGGCTGCACGATGTTAAGCAACTTGAGCACGACGAGGCAAACGCCAGCAAAGTGACCCGGCCGAGACGCCCCGCAGAGCAATTGCGACAGGGATCGTTCGAGCACATCAGTTGACGCGTCACCGAAGTAAATGCCATGAAGCAAAGGGGCGAAGACTACATCAACTCCAGCACTTCCGCACAACGCGACATCCCGTGCGAGATCTCTGGGATACGCGTCAAAATCCTCATTGGGGCCGAACTGCGTCGGATTCACGAAAACGCTCACCACGACGAGCCCCCCTTTTCCCACA
>JAQCER010000796.1 GCA_027618625.1 Verrucomicrobiota bacterium | reverse complement strand
GGCGCGTTCGCAGTCGAGCCGTGGATGTCGGATGGCTTTTTCAGTCGCGAATGGGCTGAATTTTGGATTACACCAAGGTGGTGATCAATTCCCGTGTTTCCCTGCTGACGTTGCCTGCACTGCTTGTTATGGATCTTGTCGCCCATGCCCTTGTGCTTGGTCAAAATTCCGTGGCAGGCAGTCGACGTCGTATGCATTCAGTCACAGCCTTCCTGTGCTCGTTTCTGATCATGTGCGGTACGGGCACTTTGTTCGCCGGGCCGGACAGCGTCGTTACCTTTAACGAGATTCACTACCATCCTGCAGAAGGCGAAGTGGCGGAGTGGGTTGAGTTGCACAATCAGATGGCGATCCGCACTGACATGAGTGGGTGGGAACTCCGTGGCGGCATCCAATTCAAATTCCCGGAGGGCATGATTCTTGAGCCGGGAGCCAGTGTCGTGGTTTCGTCTGTGGCTGGATCGCCATCTGGAGCAATCGGACCATTCGAGGGAAAACTCAATGATGGCGGTGAGGAACTTCGACTGCATGAAAGGCATGGGCGAATGATGGATGCGATGACGTATGGCGACGGCGATCGCTGGCCGGGCGCTGCGGATGGGGGAGGTCTCACGTTGGCAAAACGCCTGCCTGAGTTGGCCAGCGATCGCCTGGCGGAACTCCTGGTGCGGTGAATTTTGCAGCCGACGCGCAACCCCAGCAGCGGCAAGTTTTCGCATCGGACGGTTCATGGAAAACCTTCCAGGCCGCCGATGGCCTGCCTGTCGATTGGGAAACGCCAACGTTCGCCGACAATAGCTGGACAACTGGGCGATCCCCATTCCCGTTTGCTGGAAGTGGTTCCCTGCTCCTGCGCAAAGCATTCGCCTGGCTGGGCGATGCGGCCGCTCTCCAGTTGGTGTTTAATGGTGAAGTGGCGGAGGGCAATTCTGTTCGTTTTTTTGTAAATGGTGAGATTGCTGGCGAGCGCTCGCTGCGCGAGGTCGCGGGACCATTCTCCGTGTTGCTGGCTGGCCATTCGGTGACTCAGGGAGCGAATGTTCTGGCGATCGAGGTGATACCCGAGCCAGCGGCTGATCGGGTTGCTTTCGATGGCGGTCTGGCAGCGATCAGTGGCGTGGAGTTTCCAGATAAAGTTGCAGCGTCCACTGGGCCATTGGTAATCAATGAAATTCATTACTACCCCGCGCCTGTTTTTGCTCAGGAAGGAATACCGTTTCGATCACAAGGAGCGCCCGAGTGGATTGAGCTGTTGAATATTTCACAGGAGGCGATTGCGCTGGATGGCTGGGCCGTGGGTGGCGGTATTGCTTACCTTTTTTCCGCAGGCGAATCGATTGCTCCTGGCGAATATAGGGTGCTGACTGATGCTGATTTTTCCGGCAGTCTCTCGAATCAGGGGGAACGCATCGTGCTTCGCGATGCCGCAGGCAATGCCATCGACGAAGTATTTTACCACGACAGCGGCCAATGGCCTGAAGCTGCGGATGGCGGCGGATCCACTCTCGAATTGATCGACCCACGTGCTGATAACTCGAATGGTAGCGCTTGGGCTGCCAGCGACCAGACGGCTTCCGCACAGTGGCGGGAATACACCTACTGTGCGATCGGGGCAGAGCCAGCCGGATCCAATAATCCAAGCAACTGGCGTGAATTTCTCATCGGATTTCTCGATGCAGGTGAGGCGCTGATCGACGATGTCTCGGTGGTCGAAGATCCTGCACGTGCAGGGATTCAACTGATTGCCAACGGCAGCTTTGAGCAAGACCCAGTTGGCAAACAACCGCGCGACTGGAGATTGTTGGGAACGCACAAGCTGGGTAAAGTCGTCGCGGATCCAGACGGAGATGGCAACGTGCTGCACCTGATCGCCACTGGCGAGCAGACCCACACTTACAATACCGTTTCGACCACTCTGGCGGGCAATCGAGCGATCGACCGCAGCAAAGAATACGAGATTCGATTTCGCGCAAAGTGGTTGTCTGGCAGTCCGCAGTTGAACACGCGGCTCTATCTCAATCGTGCGGCGCGGACGCACATTCTGGATCAGCCGGGCAATGCCGGGACGCCGGGTGCCGCCAACAGTCGGCGGTCTCCCGGCGGCAATGCCGGGCCAGTTTTTGCCAATGTCAGGCATCTCCCCGCAGTGCCGGATCCCGGGCAGTCAGTCATGATCGTCGGGAACGTGAATGATGCTGATGACGTGGATGCTGTTTCTCTTGCGTATCGAGAGGACGGTGGCGACGACTGGCTGGAAACTCCGGTGGCAATGGGAGAAGCGGGCAACTTCGTCGCAACCCTGCCAGGCCAGGCCGATCGCACGGTAGTGCAGTTTTACCTGAAGGCTCGTGATGGAGCAGATGCCGAGGCAACTTTTCCCAGCAAAGGGGCCGCGTCCCGCGCACTGTATCGCGTCGGTGATGATCGCGTTGCCGATCGCGGTGTGAAGAATAATCTCCGGCTCGTGATGCTCGACCCGGAGGCGGATGCGATGCATGAATCGATCCATGTGGTCAGCAACTTCCGCTGGGGAGGAACCGTGATCTACAATGATCGCGACATTTTCTATGATGTTGGAGTGCGTCTGCGATCGGCTCCCTACGGGCGACAAGGCAGACCTGGCTGGAATATCCGATTCGGATCAGAGAGGCCATTCCGCGGCGTGCACAAGACGGTGGTGATCGATGGTGCGCTCAACGTGCCGCGCGGTGATGGAACCGGATGGGTGACGACGACGGCGGGCGCGAGTATCAATGAGATGCTGTTCAATGTTGTGGCGAATCGCGCTGGCGGGATCGCAGCCACTTATGATGACATTGTTTATTTCGCTGGGGCGCGACGCGCGGACAACCGCTACGCGCAGCTCAAGATGATGCGTTTTGAAGTTTTTTTTGATTGTAA
>JAQCER010000795.1 GCA_027618625.1 Verrucomicrobiota bacterium | reverse complement strand
ACTGGCGTCTCCTGAAATGGTACCCAGGCCATCTGGAAGATCGTCTCCACTTCGCCCAATCCAGTCAATTCTCCGGTCTTTGTTCAAGTAGAGCACACCTTCTTTGGTAGCATTGTTAAATCCCAGGCCAACGCCGAATGAAAGGATCCTTTCTTCAGGGAATCGTTTGGTGCGAATATCGATCGAACCGCCTGCGAATTCTGCAGACAGATCTGGTCTGAAAGTTTTATATACGACGAGATCCTCAATGAGATCGGTGGGGAATAGGTCTAATTGGACAGCTTTCTTAGACGGATCTGCGCTCGGGATAATGAGCCTGTTCAGAGTTGTGTTAGAATAGCGGTCTCCAAGTCCCCGAATCACCGCGTAGCGCCCGCCGACGACGTTCACCCCTGCGATCCTCTTTGCGGCCCCCGCCACGTCCGACGATCCTGACTTACTGATCTGCTCAGCGCCAAGAAAACTCACTGAGGCCCCTGCCCCAATGGATGAAAGCACCAGATTACCTTCCTGCTTCTCGGTGAGTTCTTCCACCACATCGTACGGGTCGAGTTCGAAAACATCCTCGCCGATGGGACGCTCTTTCATGAGGAACGTGGTGGTGGTCGAGGTGCTGGCTTTGACTTCTACCTGCTTGGTCTGGGTGAAATAGCCGTCCCGGCTGACGGACACATCGTAGACCCCAGGTGTAAGGTCGAAATCGAATACGAATCGCCCGATGTCGTTCGTCAGCGCGCCTTGCGTTACTCCAGTGACGAGAACTGCGGCGCCTTGCAGCGGGGAACGCGAGCGCTCATCAACGACGATCCCCACGATCACGCGATCGTCCACTGAAGTGCCACCCTTGTAAGGAAACAAGCTGTTGGTGGAGGCAGGTTCAGCAGCGCCAGGTGCCGACTCAAGCGACTCGCCAGGCGTCCCATCCCGAACAGGATCAACAGGATCAACAGGATCCCTTAACTCCAAGTCGGGATCGCCCCCAAGCAAGCCGTCATCCGGCCCCGTATCCGCTCCTTGTGCCCATGCAAGAGAGCCGCTGCAGAACAGGAGTCCCGCAGCGATCAAGAGATGTAGAAGTGACGAGGGACGATACTGCATTAACTGGCACGGCCGCCTGTTGGACTATGCGGATGTGACCGTATCTTTCCAATATGTGCAATCTCTCGCACTGTGACAATTTCGCCATATTCCAACTTGGATCCGACCTCAAATTCATTTCTATCCGTGCCAGTTTAAACAAATCACCACAAATCACCTCGTTTTAATTATTTAATACACTTGCCCATTTTAGCAACTATTGCTTCGATCCGTGTGATTGTTACAAAAACGTCACGCATCCCTGATTCAAACAGCGCCATCCAGTGGCTCTGGACAAAACTGCCGCCGCTGGCACTTACCACAATACTCACCGAGGTAAAGCTGATCGATCTCTTCCATCAGTGCCGCGATGGATGTGGCATCGTCCGTCAGAAATCCAGCTTCAAAATTGCGCCGGTGCGGCCCTTTGCTGCCAAGCCCAGCTCCCGTCAAATTCGCAGAACCGACGAACGCCCACTTGCCATCGCCGATGATCGCCTTGGTATGCAGTCGCGGGCAGAGGGCGCGCTCGAAGAGGTCGCTGTTGACCAGATCTGGGTATCGGTCGAAGTCCCTGCGAAAGCGTTCCCCCGGCTCTTTGGCGTGGATCAACCTGACTGCCACGCCCTGCCCCACCAGCTCCGATAGCACAGCGAGGAACGGGCGGTAGCGCTTTCCGGCAGCCACATGCATATCCTTGATGTCTGCTGTGGTGATCCAGAGAAATTTGGACGCAGCGGGCACCAGCTCTTGGACAACGCGGTGGTAAATCTGCTGGTTGAGAAGGAGTTCGAACACGGCGAAGCGTCGCCGTGGAAGGTTCGGTGGGCAACAAGACAATGCGCACCATGCAAGCTGGCTTGATGCCAGATTGATTATACGTCCTTGAACTGTAGATTGAGCTCCTTGTCTGCGTAGACGATCGTCAATTTGTCGGCTGCCTTGGTAATTTCCTGATCGGACAGGCCGTTCATTCTGAACATCTGCCCTGCGAGCGGCCCCTCAGGAACCGTCACGCCCTCTCGCAACAGACGGGCAGTCGCCTCAATCCCACCGAGCGAATCGGGCAAAACATGAGCCACTCCGATCGCCGCAAGATTTGAGGAGAGTGCTGCGATATTCTTAGCATTCTGCGTCACTTTAGCGTCCTCTCCATTCTCCAGCACACCTCGGATCGCCGGCATCGCAATCGCGGTGATAATTCCGATCACAACAATCACCACAAGGATCTCCACCAAGCTGAACGCTCGATGATCCTTGATTCGCGAGAAAATCGAGGTGCTTCCCCTTCTGATGGTCCGATTTCGCATAGTTGATTGCCCGTAACATAGCAGCTACATTAACCACAATCAAATGAGTTTTTCGTAAAATAATTGAACTTGATAAATAAGCCATGAAAACTATAATAACAATAGATGGAAGGTGTTAAGTTTCCAATATGGACATCGGTAGGCATCTGTTCTGTTTTGACCCTGCTCATCGCGGCAACGGCAGACGGAGCAGACCGGCCCGACCGTGCCATGTTCTCGAACTTCCTGAGCGTTCACTATCCAGATGAGCTGACCAGGCCGAACGTCCGAGCTCTGGCAGAGTCTCCGCACGACATCATGCTCTGGATCGGCTCAGACTCAGGTCTCATTTCATGGGATGGCAACCGAGCGATAAAGCGACTTGAAGGATCGAAGGAGACGGCCGTGACGGCACTCCAGTTCGATGACAAACGCTACCTCTGGGTGGGAACAGAGTCGTCTGGCCTTTACCGGATCTTCGATCAGGAGGAAATACACTTCCCGACAGGGACCACTGAAGATTCGCTGATTGATGGA
>JAQCER010000794.1 GCA_027618625.1 Verrucomicrobiota bacterium | reverse complement strand
GGCAGCATCGGGACTCGCTACGAAAAAACCGCCAGGATGTTCATGGCATTCATATTCCTCTTTGCATCAGGAGAGTGACTGTGCCAGTATCGCTTCAAGTTTCTGGTTGGAATCCGTAGGCGGCACCCACAGATCAGAACGCCCATCTTCACCCCTAGTTTTCGGCAGCATGGCCAAGAAAAAAGAAGGACTATTCACGAAAGCCGCCTTGGAGAAGCTCTCTTCTCCAGAGCAGTTGGACGTCATGATGGAAGTGACCAAGCCTGCGGGCTGGGTTGCTCTTGGGGCTGTCGGATTTTTGCTCGGTGTGGTGATCCTCTACTCCATCTTTGGCAGCATACCTTCCACGGTTGATGGCCAGGGAATCCTGATCCGCGGTGTGGCTCTGGTGGATGTCGAAGCAAAGACGGATGGAAGCATCAAAACGCTGGATGTAACCGTGGGTCAGCAGGTCGAAATCGGCGACGTGATCGCGACTGTTTGGCAAGGCGGTCTGGAGGTGAAGATCAAAGACCTCGAAGACGAAATTGCTCAGAAGACCGCCGAGTATGGGCAGGCTGAAATAGAAGCGAGCTCAGCCGTCTCGAAACAGGTTGTCGCTCTCGAAAGCAATATCACCTCATTGGATTCTCGATTACGGAGCCAGGCGACAGCGCTTCAGGAAGCCGATGTTGCGCTCGCACGTGCAAGGGAAAGCAGGGCAAATGGGCTTACGACGCAAGCTCAAGTCGACGTTGCTATCGGGAGGGTGCGAACGATCACCGAGTCGATCGAAGCGCTTGAGCAGCAGAAGAAGACGATCCCTGGTCAGATCGCGGTTTTACAGAATCAATTGGCTACCACAGCGACCGGACACCTTCTTGAGTTGTCCGAGCTCCAGCGCACCCTAGAAACAACGATCCGTTCGAAGAATTCGGCGACGCAGGTGGTATCAGTTGCCACGGGGCGGGTGCTCGAGCTCCGCGTGCGGCCAGGAACGCTGGTTTCGAGCAAAACAGTAGTCGTAAGTCTTGAGCCGTTTGATCGCAAGGAGACGCCGGAGGGCAAAATTGTAGGGCTTCCCTCGACACACGCTGGAACGGTGATCAATATCATCAGCGCGGGAAGGTTTGTTGAAGAAGGCGGTAGCCTGGCGGAGGTGCGGGCAGACGGAGAAGATCACGTGATCAAAGCGGCCAAAGGGGGGAAGGTCGAGAAAGTGTTGGTTGCTGTGGACGATGCCGTCGAGAAGGGCGCGGTGCTGGTGCATTTGCAGCCGGTGAAGGTGGAAATAACGCCGTCAACCCTGCAGGCTATCATTTTTGTTCCTGCGGGAGAAGGAAAGCACATTACTCCGGATGACGTCGTACGCATCTCCCCATCGACGGTCAAAGCGGAGGAGTATGGATTTATGTTAGGGAAGGTCTCATCGATCTCTGATTATCCGGTGACTTTTGCTGGTATGATGGAGACACTGAAGAATGACTCGTTGGTGCAGGAGTTCATGGGCGAGAGCGCACCGCTGGAGGTGACTGCTGGGCTAGAGATTGCACCGAAGGATTCAAATGTAAGCGGCTACGCGTGGTCGTCTGGAGAAGGGCCCCCGATCGGTATCCAGGGGGGCACCAAGTGTACCGTGCAGATCGTTGTCGATGAGCGACGTCCGATCAGCTACGTGCTTCCGATTCTTAAGTCGGCCACTGGCCTTTAATTTTCATTGAGCGTAGGCAAATGATTTTTCTGAATGTCTGACAGTAAACCGAAAACCAGTCGTCCAAAGAAGAGTAAGCGCGCGAAGACCCCCACTGTTCTGCAGATGGAGGCGGTCGAGTGTGGAGCCGCGGCTTTGTCGATCATTCTTCGGTACTACGATCGCTATGTGCCTCTCGAAGAGCTGCGAGTAGAGTGCGGCGTGTCTCGTGATGGCAGTAAGGCAAACAATGTCCTCAAGGCAGCAAGAAATTACGGAATGGAGGCGAAGGGATTCAAGCATGAGCTGAACACCGCTCTGGGCATGCAGATGCCGATGATTCTGTTCTGGAATTTTAACCACTTTCTCGTTCTGGAAGGGTTCCTGGGTGATTCGGTTTTCTTGAATGACCCGGCAGGCGGTCCGCGCAAGTGCACCATGGCGGAGCTGGAAGGATCTTACACCGGTGTGGTCCTGCTGGTGACCCCTGGGCCGGACTTTAAGCCTGGAGGATTGAAGCCCGGGTTGACGGCGGCACTGAAGCCGCGTCTGAAGGGGTACGAGATGTCGCTGTTTTATGTGGTTCTCACCGGTCTCTTTCTCGTGATCCCCGGGCTTGTGGTGCCAGCGTTTACAAGGAGTTTTATCGATGACTTCCTCGTATCCGGTAAAGAATCGTGGGTGAAGCCGATCCTTTTCGGGATGGGAATCACGGCGACGTTGTACATGATTCTGACTTATCTCCAGCAATACTTCCTGCTGCGGTTCGAGACAAAATTGGCCCTGACTACGTCCTCGGCTTTTTTCAGGCACGTACTCCGGCTTCCTGTGGTGTTCTTCTCCCAGCGCTTTGGTGGTGAGATCGGTAGCCGAGTCCAGATCAATGACAAGGTGGCTCAGGTGCTATCCAGTCAAGTGGCAACACTGTTGCTTGAGATGATCACCGTCGGGTTCTTTGCTGCGCTCATGTTCGTTTACAGCTGGCAGCTGACACTGATCTGTATCTTCTTCGCATCGGTAAACTACTTCGCCCTGAAGATGATTGCACGGAAGCGGGTCGACGCGAGTCGGCGTCTGCTACAGGAAAAAGGCAAGTTGATGGGAACGGCGATGGGGGGCCTGCAGATGATCGAAACGATCAAGGCGACCGGTGGCGAGCCTGAATTCTTCGGGCGGTGGTCCGGTTATCAAGCGAAAGCGCTAAAGGCCAAGCAGCAGCTCGGAATGTATGCCAA
>JAQCER010000793.1 GCA_027618625.1 Verrucomicrobiota bacterium | reverse complement strand
ACCTCATGTTCGGAGCCAGCGGAAGTAAGTCGAAAGGACTGACCGGCAATGAAGTAGACTATTTTGAGTTCGAGGGTCTGCGACGTAGGGGCAGAGGCAGCTTCGTAGGATTCGGTCACCCTCCCGGCTTGCTGTAGGCTGTATCCCTTTTCAAGCAATCCTAACTAAGCGGCTGAGAAAGTGGTTCCGATCACTTGACGCCTGCGTAAGTGCGGTTTGAGTGTCGGCGATCGCCAGATGGCTCGGTTCCCGTGGGGCCAGAGACTGCGGCACCGCTGATATACTTCCTAACTCCGATTCATTTCCGTATCCATGCGCATCCAGCCATTTCAAGGCCTTGTCCCTCAATCGCAATTTATCGAAGAAGTCGCCGCGGTTCCCTATGACGTAGTAGATACCGCCGAAGCTGCCGCCCTGGCGAAGGACAAGCCGAATAATTTACTGCACGTTGACCGGGCTGAGATTGACCTGTCTGTCGACACGGATCCCTACTCGGATCAAGTGTATGCCAAAGCGGTGGCAACGTTTCAGCGATTGCAGGACGAAGGAATTCTGGTGCGCGAGCTGGTTCCGGCGATTTATCTTTACCGCCAGGTGATGAATGGCCATTCCCAGACGGGGTTGGTGGCCGCATGTCACATTGATGACTACCAGAACGACATCATTCGCAAGCACGAGAAGACACGTAAGGTCAAAGAGGACGATCGCACGCGACTGGTCGATGAACTCAGTGCCAACACTGGCCCGATCTTTTTGACTTACCGGGATCGTGATGAGATCAACCAGCGTGTCGCCGCGATCACTTCGAACGAGACACCGCTCTATGACTTCACCGCCGATGACGGAGTCCGGCACGTGTTCTGGCGGGTCACCACCGACCTTTCCGACTGGAAGCAATTCTTCGAACGAGTGCCGCTGTCCTACGTCGCCGACGGCCATCACCGCAGCGCCAGCGCCTATCGTGTTGGCTCCGAGCGACGGGCTGCCAACCCGAACCACGACGGCAGCGAAGACTACAACTGGTTTCTGGGAGTGTTGTTCCCTGCGTCGGAATTGAAAATTCTTCCTTACAACCGTGCTGTTGCCGATCTCAATGGCCTTACGCCCGATCAAGTGCTGCAGAAAGTGGGCGAATCGTTCACCGTCACCGCCACCACCTCGCCCTCACCTTCGGCTCCCGGCGGTGTCCACATGTATCTCGATGGAAACTGGTATGCCGTATCCTGGACGCCGGACTCCAGCTTGAGCCCCGTGGACTCACTCGATGTCAGTGTCCTCCAGGAGCGCCTGCTGAACCCCATTTTTGGCATTGATGACCCTCGAACCAACAACCGCATCGATTTTATCGGCGGCATCCGTGGGACGGGTTGCCTGGAGGAGCGCGTCAACAGCGGCAAGGCTGGTGTTGCATTCTCCATGTATCCGGTAACGGTCGAGCAGTTGATGGCGATCGCTGATGCAGATCAGATCATGCCACCCAAGAGCACCTGGTTTGAGCCAAAACTGCGTTCCGGGCTGGTAGTGCATACCTTCTAACTGGTAGTGGGCTACCGGAATGGACGCATTCAACATAGCAGCAATCCTCCTCACTCTGGCCGCCTTCTTTGGCTATGCCAACTATCGCTGGCTGAAACTGCCGACGACTATTGGCGTCATGCTTATCAGTCTGGTGTTTTCGCTGGTGCTGATTGCGCTTGGAGCCGGCAATTCGGCGGTGGTGGATCAGGCCCGCGCGATTCTCGATGCGGTCGATTTTGATGATACTCTCCTTAAGATCATGCTCGGTTACCTGCTGTTTGCCGGTGCCCTGCATGTAAACCTGGACGACCTCAAAGCTCAAAGAAGAGTCATCGGCGTGCTGGCAACAGTCGGCGTGATTGCGTCCACCTGCATCACCGGAGCTGCAATGTATTTCCTGCTGCAGGCTTTCGGAGTTCAACAGCCGGGAGGAGGAAACGTGCCCTTTATTTACTGCCTGCTGTTCGGTGCCCTGGTGGCACCCACAGACCCGGTGGCAGTGCTCGGGATACTGAAGACGGCCGGCGCGCCAAAGTCGCTGGAAACCAAGATCACCGGAGAATCACTCTTCAATGATGGAGTAGGTGTGGTGGTCTTTCTATTTGTTCTGGAACTCGCTCGCGAGCAGATGGCAACTGGTGCGGTGCATCTGGATTTTGCAAAGGCCGCAGAGCTGTTCCTTTTTGAAGTCGTTGGCGGTGTGCTCCTGGGATTCGCGCTCGGATACATCGGCTACCGGATGCTGAAGAGCATTGACCAATACCAGATCGAAGTTCTGATCAGTCTCGCACTGGTGACCGGCGGATACAGCCTCGCTTCCGTTCTCCACACCTCCGGCCCGCTCGCCATGGTTGTTGCTGGATTGATGATCGGAAACCACGGCCGTTTATTTGCGATGAGTGACACGACCCGCGATCACCTCGATAAGTTTTGGGAACTCGTGGACGAGATCTTGAACGCCATCCTCTTTGTCCTCATCGGTTTTGAGATTCTGGTTCTTGAGTTCAACCGCACGCATATCATGATCGGATTCATCGCGATCTTCGTCGTTTTAGCCTCGCGATTTGTTTCTGTAGGTATTCCTGTCTCGATGATGAGGCGCTCTCGCCCGTTCAGTCCGCGCGCCGTCAGGATTTTGACATGGGGAGGATTAAGAGGCGGAATTTCCGTAGCGCTGGCCCTCGCAATTCCTCTGGAAGCGGAAAGAAATCTGTTCCTCACGGCGACCTATTTCATTGTCGTGTTCAGTATCGCCGTGCAGGGCTTAACTTTGAAGCACCTCATAGTGAAGGGAGCACCGGTGGAGAAATTTGATCAAAAGTAAGCCTTTGGGCCAGTAGTGTTCGGCATGGTGGCTGCTGGTTGAAAAAAGAGTCTATGTGACGAA
>JAQCER010000792.1 GCA_027618625.1 Verrucomicrobiota bacterium | reverse complement strand
ATTGGAGTTCTCGGATACAACAGCCTGATTTCCTGCCGTCGATCACTGTCGTGATTCGCCTGAAACGTCATGCTGGCATCCGCCACCCGTAGCTTCAGTTCTTCCGTATCGTACCCCACGGCCTGCTCGTAACAACTCACGCTGGCCAGCCCCGACAGCGCCAAAACACCAGCGAACACAGCACTCGACCGCAGCATCGGTCGAGGGAATTCAAAAATGACTTTGCAGGCGTTCTGAAACTTGCTCACCCTGGATACTACGTTGCAATCCGGGAGCATCAAGCGCTTATCGCCGATCGAAGGCACGGAAAGGGGCTCCCGACGTTCACGCCGGAAGCCCCATTCTTCGCCTGCTAGATTCCGTTCCACACATCTGATATAAATACACTAAACTAGGTGTCAATCACGTCATCTTCTGGAGCACGCCCAGGCAAATCGGCGTTGATCGCCCGCAGCACCTGAAACTGCCCTGCGAGCCACCGATCAAGCAACGAGTCGCGTGCACTGAAGCCGGACTCGTGAGTAGTGGCCTTTGCAGCAACCAGCGCCTGACACCGGAGTCGGACATCGTCTTCATTCAGGGCTTCCTCCAGCAGTCGCGCAAACTCCACCGGCGGCGGCGTCTTGCGCGAAAGAACCCAGCACGCTGCGAGCACGGTACGCAAAATGTAGAGATACTTCTTTGTAGTGACCATCTCTCCTTCCCGCGCCACCAGCCAGAGCTTCCACGCCATGCCCAGGTAGTGCGCCGCCAGCGCCCGCGGATTCAGCACATCGGGCACCAGTGTTCGCCAGAGGGGCACCAGGTCCGGATGCTCAACGTATCGAATCGGTGAGTGCAGCCACTCAAGCAGTGGCCCATTCGATCGCCCGAACAGACCAAGTGCCTTGCGCAGGTCCCAACCTGCCAGGTCAAGCGTGTCACTGGCAAAGAAGGTCACCGAATCAGGCCGCTGCCGAACGCTGAGATACCACTCAGGGCGATGCACATAGATGAAGCGCACATCGTAGTCGCTGTCATCGGATGCAAATCCCCAGGCACGGCTGCCCGATTCGCAGGCGTAGAGCACGCGGAAACCGTGTTGTCGCTCGAGCGCTCTGAGCTGATCGAGGATTTCTCCCCGGTTGGTTTGTGTCGTTGTCATTGTGATTGAAAAAATGAAAAGTTGTTGGGTGATTGTAGAACTGACCCGGGGAGCGCCTGTTGTGTTGCATTCCTCCCCTCCCCGGCTCCTGCTTCGTTTCATTTACCTTGGGACAATCTGTTGCTTCAGGATCTCATCCATGTGAGGCCCGAGCACGAGGGTGCTGGCACCCGACTGACGCGCATTCTCCAGAAGCTGTAGATAGCGCAGTTGCATGAGCTGAGGATTCGACTCAAAAAGCCGCGCACCATTGGCGAGGGTGCGCAGAGCCGCTGCCTCACCACGGGCTTTTTCAAGCCCTGCCAGCGCTTCTTTCTTCGCGAACAGGACTCCGGCGTAGGCTTTTTTGAGGTCGCCGCCAAGAATCACATCGCGAACGTCGATCGACTCCACTTTCACTCCCAGAATTTCAGCGGTGTCCATGACAAGAAGCTTCAGCTGGCTGCCATAGCTGGATTTCCCTTCGAGAACGGCATCGATCGATTCGGAACCGATCACCTCGCGCAGTGCAATCTGCACCGCCGAATAGAGAATCTGTTCCGGCATCTGCGCGACCGAAAGATACTTCAGCCCATCATCGATGCGATAATTCGCCACAACGGAGATTTTGATCGGTGCCTTGTCAGCAGTGATCATCTCCTGACTCTGAACCGTCAACTGGCGCAGCTGGTTGTCAGTCATTCGAATCTCATAGCCGCGTCCCCACAGCGTATGCCGCCCGGGGGGCAGTGTTTTCACGAACTTGCCATAGCGGAAAGCCAGCCCCTCCTGGAATGACCATACGGTACAGGTAGTGCGCAAGTTTGCCCAGATCAGACACGCGGAAATCGCGATGAAAAGGAACAGGATAATGGTGATGATCTCAGTCATATGGATGATTCTAGTAAAATGTTAGTATTGCGGTGGTGTTCGCCTTTCTTCGGATTGCCGGAATGAATATCGCGACAACTTGATCCTCTCTGAGCCCAAAAGGAGATGAGGCAAGATCCTCGAACCGGCCTACAAACTCAAACCAGCCCAACGGGCTCGAATCATACAAGCCCAAGGCAAGCGAAGCGCCGCCTTGGGTAATACGAACCAAGTACCTCAGCCTGTAGGGCTGAATCATGTGTGGGATTAATGGATTAATGTAGACACCTGGGATGCTGCTGGAGGTATGAATCAGCCCGACAGGCTATGCGAAGATCTCTGAGCTCCCAGGGCGGCGCTTCGCTTGCCTCTGGGCTGGTATGGGTGAGCCCGTTGGGCTCCCGGACTTAGGATCGCGGGAACAAATATCGCAACAACTTGATCGTCCCTGAGCCCAAAAGAAGATGGGCAAGAGGGAATGTGTCGTCGAGCGAATGATTCCGGAGGTCCTTCGTTGAGTGAGTTCAACCATGGCGACAACGGGCACCCCGACACGCTGTCGGGACGCCCGTTTTTTCCGCACTCCTCAGTTGGGCTTGATCAGGAACGGTTCCCAATCTTCGATCCCGTGATAGTTGCGCAGCGTCAGGGTCACGGGCACTGCGCGCGGCTCCATCGGCCGACTCTTCAACCTCAGCCCGGCTTCTCCTGGCGTGCGATCTGCCTTGCGCGTGTTCACACTCGCATCGGCCAGCACACAGTTTTCCCAGGACGTCTCGCCGCCACGGGAACGCGGCAGCACGTGGTCAATGTTTCCTTCACCCGGAGCCAGCCGGCGACCGGTGTACTGGCACCTGCCGTTGTCCCGCTGCCAGATGTTGCGCGCATTCAGCGAAGGCCGAGTCATCGGCACTC
>JAQCER010000791.1 GCA_027618625.1 Verrucomicrobiota bacterium | reverse complement strand
CCACGCGGGACGCCACAGTGGCTGTCTCCTGACCGGAAAAGACCGCGTGTAATTCCCGCGCCATAAGCTACCCTGCATTCGTGGACCGATCGATCCTTCTAAAAATCAATCAAGAATGGAGTAGCCCTGCCCTCGACCGGATCATGGTGGCGTTCTCATCCGTTCCCGTGTGGACGCCCCTATTCGCGATCCTCATCGTCGCCCTGCTCTGGAAAGGAACGTGCCGCGCCCGCCTGTTTCTTGTCGTGTTAGGGATCACCCTTGCGATCAACGATGGAGTCGTCGCCCGCACCCTGAAATACGCTGTAAACCGCCCGCGCCCGCACCAGACGGAACTGGGCATCGTTACGCGCTCCATTCATCGCGACGGCATCGCGCAGATCGCCATTTTCAAACCAATCCGTGTCCGGGATTCAAAACCATCACTGCCAGGTCCAATCGAAGGCCGCTCGTTCCCGTCGGCTCACACGATGAACACGTTTGCCACGGCTACTGCCGCCTTCTTCTGCTTTGGCCGCTGGTGGTGGCTGCTGTATCTCCCGGCATCGCTCGTGGCCTATTCGCGGGTCTACACGGGCTCGCACTGGCCTAGTGACATTCCACCTTCGATTGCCATGGGCATCTTCTTCGGCTGGCTCATCCCCGTGCTCCTGAATCGCGCCTGGATCGCTTACGGAGCGCGATTCCATCACCTTTGCCCCACGCTCATCACGGAAAGGCAAACTCCTGCCCACCCCGTCCCTGAATGCGGTAGATCGGAGTCCACTGCTCCTTGATGGTTTGAACATTCGCCCGAGGTCGTGTAAGCTAAGCTCCTTGCAAACAACGCCTCGCACCAGAATTCTACTTTACGACGACAGCCCGGTTTTCGGCGGGCACGAAGTCATGTCCCTGCTGGCGGTCGAGGCCATGGCACGGCAGACCGACTGGGAACTCCACTTTTTTGCTACCGAATCGAACCAGCGCCTGACCAGCCAACTCCATACCCTCGCGGATCGCTACCCTTCACTAACCGTCACACCATTGCCCAATGCCTTCCACAGGCTTCAGGGGATTCTCAACCATGTGCAACGCGGTAAAATCGCCACGGTAGCCGGTAAGTTCGCGGCGCTCGCCCCGGATCTGGCTCTCGTCATCCAGGGCGATATCGAAATTTCCTCAACCGGCCTGCTTGCCGCCAGCAAGGCAGGAACCCCGGCAGTCTCCTACATTCCCCTGCCTCACAATCAGGTCGAGAAAGGTGGAAAGTACGGGGCCATTCGCGACCTGTTTGCCCGCCATCTCTATGCCCTGCCCGATGGCTTTATCACCATCAGCACCGTCCTGAGCGAAATGCTGCGCAGCAAGGGAGCGACTGCGCCGATCAAAGTCGTCTACAATGGCATCGCGACCGATCAATTTCATCCGCACGACCGCGCCACCGCACGCCATACGCTCAAGCTCCCACAGGATCCAGTGATCATCGGAATCACCGGACGACTCGAACGAAAGCAGAAGCAACAGCAACTCCTGCTAGATGCAATCGCCGACCAATCGCCACCGCTCAGCGCCGCCCACGCGGCATTTTGCGGGGACGGCCAGGATCGGGATTTCCTGCAGCAACGCGCCGCCGGACTCGGCATTGTGGACCGCGCCCACTTCCTCGAATGGCGGAGCGACCTTGCCACTTTCTACTCAGCGCTCGATGCCCTCGCCATCCCCTCACGCTACGAAGGAGTGCCGCTCGTCATGCTGGAAGCTCTCTGCTGCGGCACCCCAGTCGTCGCCGGAAATCGTGACGGGATGAAAGAAATGTTGCCGAACGAATGGTTGTTCGAACCAGGCGACGTCGCCGGATTCCGCAATGCGATCACCGCAGTCGTGGACCATCCCGATGCCGCCCACGCCCAAGTCGCCGTGCTGCAAACTCGAATCCGCCAGTCTATGACCGTCGAAGCCTTCGGCAACTCATTCACGCGCGCAGTGACCGAATTCCTTCAGCAGCTCAGATCACTAAAAACTTAAGTTGTCACCGCTTCCCTATATCTTCTTCGATGCCGCGGGCACCCTTTTCCATCTCACCGAATCGGTGGGCTCTGGATATTCGCGCATCGCTGCCGACTACGGCTTCCAGCTGGAGCCTTCGGCGACAGATTCCGCCTTCCGCACGGCATTCGCCGCCGTCGATCAGCCATCTTATGTGAATGGCCCCAATGAAGCAGCCGATCGACTCTGGTGGCGAAATTTGGTCGCACAGGTATTTTCAGAAACAGGCGAAGATCCCGACCGCCCCGAATTCTCCGACTGCTTCGATGCGCTGTTTTCGTATTACGGCAAAGCGGAAGCCTGGCAGCTGTTCCCGGAAAGCACCGCCGCAATCCACGACCTTCAGAGCAAAGGTTTTGAGATCGGTGTACTGTCCAATTTCGATCGTCGTCTGCGAGACATTCTCAATGCCCTCGACGTCAGGGATGCCTTCGGCCACGTCATCATCTCCAGCGAAGTCGGCGCCACCAAGCCTCATCCCAAGGCCTTTCACACCGCAGCCGAACGCGTAGGCCGCGCTCCAGGCGATTGCATCCTTATCGGCGATGACCCGCTCCGTGACCACCAGGGCGGTCTCGCCGCCGGCTTTCAGGCGGTTCATCTCGTTGATCGACCAGCAACCGACCTCAAAACCATCGCAAACACGCTTATTTCAGCCCACTCCAGCTAAAATCGGAAAATCACTTGCGCCCTCCCAATTTCTGTCTTAAAAAATCGGCTCGTTCAGACTGAGGAAAGGCGGGGGTAGCTCAGTGGTAGAGCAGTTGGCTTTTAACCAATTGGTCCTGGGTTCGAATCCCAGTCCCCGTATATTCCTAATAATCAAATAGTTGCGGATTGAGTCGCTCGATTTACACCACTCATTTACACCAGTAGGTGTTTT
>JAQCER010000790.1 GCA_027618625.1 Verrucomicrobiota bacterium | reverse complement strand
CTGACTGCGAGTTCCGCCGCAGTGGCAGGTGGTGCTGGATTATACATCATTTCAGACACGACCAGCTGTTGTTGAAAGGCCGAAATGTCCGGGTTGCCGGCGACGAATTGAATGGGAGCCGACCAGTGGCTCCAGCGTCCATCAGAATCGAGGTGACGCACGCGCGCCCGGTAGGTGCGGCCCGGCCTGGATTCCAGCGCTGGAATGCTGATCGATCCCTCAAATGTGGCTATCACTGGAGACTCCCAGGTGGTCTCCATCTCGTAAGTGCGCGGTTCCACGCGATTGTAAGGATCGAA
The DNA here is from genome assembly GCA_027618625.1 of Verrucomicrobiota bacterium. Taxonomy (GTDB): domain Bacteria; phylum Verrucomicrobiota; class Verrucomicrobiia; order Verrucomicrobiales; family DEV007; genus JAGROY01. The sequence goes on along the minus strand of JAQCER010000790.1, from coordinate 2,610 downwards.
ACCGTCGGCCCCCGGATCCGTAATCTCGGCAAGACGCCACTTGAGTCCGGCAAACGAGGAATTGGCAGGGCTAACGAATGCCGAGGTATCAAATTTCAATCCATTCGGTGGATACCCAGCAGTTCCCGTGTAGGTGATGACTGGTGTCTCTGGAATATCGCTTTCGTTGCGCAAATACGTGCGCCGAAGAAACGCGGTGCGACTGACGACGTAGTCTTTCATCTTTCGAATCATCCCAGCAAATGTCTTGCTGCCGACTCCGGCACCGTAGTATCGACCGGTTCCGGCTTTTCCCGAGTTCACGTAGCGCGATCGCAGGATCGGATTGTAGTCCCACATCGCACGGTCAGCATCGACGAATGATGGTTTTCCCGGTTGGTAGACGACGGCGGCCATTTCGTCGATCAGCATGCCGGTCTGCTCAGGATTGTAGAGCAGATCCACGATCTCGCGCATGCGGTTCTGGTAGTCAACATTGAACGGTTCCCGCTTGCAGAGCTTTTGCAGAATGTCATGCTGGCCGTCGCCGAACATATTGTCCGCCCATGTCAGATCGAGATCCCATGGATGGACTACAAAGAGATCGGTATCGGGATTGTGGTAGTAGTAGTAGTTCTTTCCATATGCGATGTCGTAGTGGTGGATTGCTTCGGTGATCGAGTGGTAGCTGAGCGCGCGGTCGACATCGAGGTTGGCCCGCCACCAGTCGGCCTTGGGAGTGGCGTTACGGAATCCAGCGATGAAATCGCGAACGTCTGAGCGATTGGTCGGTTGCGTCGGCCCCTGATTGCTTGAGGAGCCAGCGTAATCTTCGATCTTGTAGAAGTTCCCGTCCGGCAGACCGTGTTCTTCAAGGAACTTCCCATCCGGTTGCTCGATGGCAAGATAGAGTCCCTGGAAGTCCGTATCGAACTGGGAATCCGGCCGGCCATTCTCGTCGGTGCCACTGATGATTCGGAAGTGCAGGAAGTGGGTTAAGGGTGCTTCGACTCCGGACAGGTTGAACAATTTGAATCCGGTGGATTCGAACAGGCCCTGTTCTCCGCGATGGTTGAAGTCACCCTGCTGAATGCATGACGAGAAGTTCAACTTGTCCCACTCGGTCTTGTATTTGCGCCCGTAGTTATCACGGGCCTGGAAGCGATGGCCGCGGTTGAAGTCGAACTTCCACATGTTCTTGCCCATGGCGTAACGCCAGACGCCTCCCCGGGCGCGATAGCGAATGTGGTCGTAGACCCGTCCTTCGTAGACCATGGTTCCCTCCCACCTGTATTCACTTCCGGTGTAACCGCTGCCCTGGTTGGCATTGGGGATGTGCTGTGCCTTCTCGTGGTGATCCCGTGTGGTGATGAATTGGTAGATAGGAACAACGCTCAGCGTTTCGGGGGAGTAAGTCACCGGATCAGCGCTGGTCGTTGCCTTGCCGGTGTAGGCGGGGATCTGATCGTAGATGAAGTATGCGAAGTTTGGCTGAGGGTCATCGACGTAGGGAACTTGAATGGCCGAAGCCTTTGTATCGGTTGTCGTGATCCGGTAACGAATCAGTCGCCGATGCGTCTGGAGTTCGCCAGGCAATATGGCAGTGTAAGTGTCACTTCCGGCTGCCCCAGCCTGCATCGGAACGCTGGTCCACTCGGTGGCGTAGCGTTCGTCAGACAGCGCAATGTAATCCCCGGGATTTACCAGTTGATAAACCAGTGTTGCTGAAGCGACGCCGTCGGGATCGGTGATCTTTGCGGAAATGGTAACCGCTTCGCCGGATTTCGGTGAGGTAGGTGTGTGGGTGATCTGCCGTGTCTGAGGGGGTGCGTTTGCAGCGAATACCGAATTCTGCCGCCCGGGCGAAGGATCGATGATCAGATCAACTGGCTCCGGCTCGACTGAGCGCAACGAGCCATCGAGCGAAAAATCGCTGCCACCGATGGATGAGTTCAGCCCTACCAGTGTGAGGACGTTCGTGCCCACCCGCAGGAATGCGCCCGCACCTCGGATCTGCTGGGCTTCATAGTCCTGTGCTTCGTGCGAAGCGGCAATGCCATTCGGTGCGGTGTGGCTGACTTCCCAGGCGGCATCGACCGAGGACCTCGCCACTTCCTTTCCGTTCAAAAGGGCCACGACACCGTCGTCAAAGTAAAGCTCCAGCACCAGCGACGATGGCAACGGGCCATCTGCAAGCTCAAAGGTGTGGCGTGCGATGATTCCGATATAGTTACCCTGCATGTCATCGACTAGCGTATTGTCATCGTCATCACCGAATCCGAGGGGAGTCTGACCTGATGGCCACGCTGCCACGTAGTCTGGATCTTTCCAGTCTCGGCCCGACGCATCAAGTGCCGGAGACTCGCCGCCTTTCCAATACTGCCAGTCGCTTGCTCCTCGGCCGATAAAACTCATCGCCGGGGTCGATGTCGCATTTCCAGATGCTCGCCAGGAGCCACCCAGATCGTTGTCCAGCGAAGGATGAATGAGTTCAATCGACGGGCTTGGGTCTTCGCCTGTGGACGGCCAGGGAAATCCCAACGCGTAGGTCACCTCATCGACTTTTTTACCGGAAGCATCGCGCAAGACGATCGTTTCGCCGCTTTTCTTCAGTGATCCCGTCCATGGACC
>JAQCER010000789.1 GCA_027618625.1 Verrucomicrobiota bacterium | reverse complement strand
TCACACAATAGACATCACTCGCGGCTTTGAATCCTTCGACGACGCCGATTTCCTGACCTGGCCGCACTGGATCGCCCTGTGCGAGTTTGAACTCAGCCTCCACGAGTTCACCTAGCATGCGCGTGGCGAATTTCGTAAAGCCAACGCGCCAGTGGCCGTCCGCGCCTTCGACCGGAGACATCCAATAGTGCGATGGCGAATACCGGTAATGGGCTGGAAACCGGGCGCGAAACCGGGCGTGCTTGTATTTGATGAAATCCAAAATGCTGCGATCGATGAAGGCTGCGTAAGCCGACCGGGGAAAGATTGAGTGGTCAGCCGCGGAGCAGGAAAATGGAGCAACCACGGGCGCTGGTCAATCGCAAGTCACTCAAGCGAATCAAGAGAACCGCACCATATCTTTGACGAATTGCACCCAGAGAAAGACACAACCACGCCAGGAATACCGGAATGTGCCTTCACCCGAGAGCGTGATGAGCCCAACGCTCAAATTGTGATCAACTTGTTGTCGGGTCTCCAACTGAAGCTGCTCCTGCATGGATTCGGTCGGTTGTTTCTTCAGGTCATCGATGGTGAGGCAGTGGTGAAAAAGAAACAACTGGTGCTGCTCCAGCAATTCCCCAAACGTCTGCACCGATGGCACCCGGTTCAGCAGTGCCTTGGGCGAGTTTTTCATCGTATACGCGAACGGATAATTCCAGGTCGTGTAAGTGCGCCCCTTGTTTGATCGAGATGAAAGACTGAAGTAGGCAAAGGCGACATTGCCCTGTTCGTGCATGCAAATGGCGGCCTGCATTCGTCTTTCGGGATGATAGAACAGCCGCATGAACTGGTTCACTTCATTCCATTCCCAGCCTGTGTCCTCTACCTGAACGAAGCCGTCCTGCTCTACCTCTTCAGTGAGCTCGTCGAGGTAAGGGAACACGTCCTGCGAGGGCGGAAAACGATACCGTAGCTTCTTGTCCAGTGGCATCCGCATCTGCCGGATCCGCGTGAGGATATCGAGCCACGGCAGAAAGAACCATCCGAGCACCGCTACGGCTCCAGCCCAGTGGCTGCCGGTCAGGAAATAGGCGATCAGATAGGTGATGATTAAGATCAGCACCGCTCCCGCCCTGCGAAACAGTGCCAGCTCAAAGGTTCGGAGCGCGAAGGCGAAAATCGCCAGTCCTGTGAGCAGTAAGAATTCAAACATGATACTTTTGGAGCTTAGAGCCGGGATTCATGACGATCAACCTTTACGTTGCACCAAATGCATAATACCTTAACAATTAACTATCCGCATCGCGATCAATCGTTTCTTCACTCTGGCGAAACTCAAGATTCAGAGGCACCTTACGCCAGTCTGGACGGGTGAGTTCGTTGGCAGAAAAGCACCAGATGATCACGGCTGTGTTTTCCAACAGCGTTGGCTTCGTCATTGATGCACGCAACAGCCGGACCCGAGCGGTATTGGCACCGGACGTGGCATGCGAATAGACATCCACGGGAGTGCCCAACTCAAAGGTCAATTGATCAGCCAGACTACCTCTCAAGTCGGCGTCGTAACCAGCCGGATTCCCTGGCTCACCATAGGCCAGTCCATCCTGCTCGGACGTAATCAAGATGATCCGGCCATCGCCAGCGCGGGCTGCCGTAGTCAGGCCACCCACTGTGCGGCGGCCGATCGCCCGAATCGGCAATGTTTCGGGATCATTCGGCGTGTCGCCACGAATGTAAGCAGCCAGATTTCCCAGCAACGTGATCTGCATGGGAGTTCCCACAAGATTTGGATCTGGCTCAAGTCCCCGCGCCCATTCATGGCCCTTCGCGTAGCTGACGATCGCACCGGCAGCGACTTCGGCTCCTTTCGGTGACAAGTGAGAGGCTGTCTTTGGAAAAACGCCACCGGTCGTGCCGCGGTCCCGTCGCAGGTCGGGCACCAGATCGACCACACCGACCCCCTTTGAGCCCAGCTCCAGATATAGTTCCTGCAGATAGGAATCTAGGCGTCCAGATGTCCTTGCCCCTACCTCCTCCGAGTAAATGATCGCCTTTTGGGGGATCGGAGCGACGATCAGTTCGATCCCCGCCTTGCGCAGTTGTTCGTGGTAGTCGGTGATGCAGGCGACCACTTCCTGCCGGGAAGCCGCAGGAATGTTGCCAGATTTTCCGATCTCCCTGAGCTCTTCCGTAGAAAAAAGCCAGCCGCCATTCCGCGTCACCGCGCCACCACCCGACTCCCCCAGAGACTGACAGAGCGACACAAAACTGTCCGATCCTGAAGCCTCGGGACTTTCAGTCGCGTCGATCTCACCGATACCAGCTCCCTTGTCCTTTTTAAACGAACCACATCCCGAGTGCAGCAATGTGACGGTCGCCAGGACACAAGCGATGCCCCATTTGCCCGAACTCCAACGGAAAGGGGAAGAACCGGAACGCTTTAGGCTGGGTAGTAGAAATTCGCAAAACATCGGGGAATACTGCTTAATTTTCCTTAAATACGTAGAAGGAAGGAGTTTCTTAGCATCCGAACCACGCCGACACAAGGTCAAGCATGCCTTTGATGCTTTCGGTGCCGGGTTGACCTTATTTAACCCGTATGAGAGATTCGCTCCGATATTGGTTTTCAGAGTCATACAAGGCAGGGATCGATCGCGACGGCGGCTCTTGATCAGGTGGCACCGATTTGAACGGTTCCTAACGTTGATGCTGTCGTTGTGAAACGCGTGATCACTCACCAATCTTAGGGCGGCGAAGCAACATTGGGCACTTTGGAAGCAGCGCGTTTTAAGATGGAGAAGATGCGCAGTCTGCCACATGCTGCGTCATACCGACATTTTTCAGGAAGAGTTGAATTGGGTGTGACCGCTGCCTGACGTGATGATTTTGAGAGGCCGGTCGGGAGGCCTTTGTTCGAAAGCCGAGCCCA
>JAQCER010000788.1 GCA_027618625.1 Verrucomicrobiota bacterium | reverse complement strand
ACAGACCAAGCTGATCAGCCGTCGCGATTTGGAACTATTGCTCCTGTCGAGCGCATATTTCATGGGCGTAGCGGTAGTTTCTCTCGACGTTCGCTGTCTTCGATTCGAAGCAGCGCTTCCGAGGGAAGCCGGTCTTCCTGCGAGGCTTTCGATGCGCATCGGCGTCGGGTTGGCGGGCACGCGTCATGGGGATCGGACGCGCCAGCTGAGCCACGGCCCGAAGCGCCCAGCCTTGAGTAGAGATTGGAGCGATCAGAGAGTCGTCGGACGTTCTGCTTATCCGAAATTGTTATGACAGAGTCGCTCGGATCTCCTGACGATGCTGCCTTTCTTCGTAAGGCTGACCGAATCGCGCGATTTGGATTTCTACCGCAGTTTGGTGGCAAGGTACTTCGGGGCCGGATTCAACGCTGCCACAAAGGCCTGCGGTATATGGATGACCTATGGGAGGCGACCGTAGGAGATCGCCGTTTTAGGATTGAAATAGAAGAAGGTCGATTCGTTGTGTCTGATCTTGAGGAAGGCGGGAAGGAGTTGGTCATCGGACGGACGCAAACAGGGTGGTGGACAGCAGCCTTCTTCGGGGAGACCTGGACGCTGGAGATTGTTTTGGAGGGCTCGACGGCTTCGTTTGCACGAAAGCGCTGGGGAAAGTTGCATCGACTGACAATAGGAGAGTGTTCCTATCCCTACTTCGAAATCTTTGAGGACTCAAGGCAGACAATGATAGCGACCTCAAGAGAATTTTTCCTTACGGCAACTTCTATAACAGCTGGAGGAGCAGAGAGCATCGATTTTGAATTGTATCCCCCAAAAGACTTATTAGTCGGATTGTCCTGCTGCTTTATCGGATTCTTACGTAAAGGAAGCTTCCGGTAACCGTCTATCCAAAAAATGAAGTGCCAGATGAGATGGAGAGATCGAAATAAGTGACGGAGAATAATTTGATGCAGAAGCGCCGTAACGACACCACCAGCGCCAACTGCACGAATTACTTCGCCGATGGCGAGGCAAGGTGCTCATCCGGCACGGTGACGAAGTATTTCTACACTCGCGACCACCTCGGCAGCGTGTACGAGCTGACCAACACCAGTCGTGTGGCACCGAATCAGGTCTGGAGTCGCTAATCCGACCCGGAGCCGCGGGATGGGAGGAACCTACGCCTACGATGAGTTCGAGCGGCACATTTGTTGAGCAGGGCAAAATCGTTCGCGTGGAGCGGACGTTGTGCTACCAATCGCTTGATGAAAATCATTTCCCACAAAGCCCGGGGCTACGCAAAATCGATCGAAGCCCTGAATCGGCGAGCGGAGCCTGCTGCGCATGTCGAGAAGTCAGTGGCAGCGATCATTCGAGCCGTCAGGAATCGTGGAGATGCGGCGTTGTTCTCGTATGCTCGCAAGTTTGACCATGTGCAACTCACCGCAGAATCGTTGCGCGTCTCGCCTGCGGAACTCCGGGCGGCGGCGAAATCCGTCAGCACGCGCACCCAGGAAATCATCGCGAAGGCACAGAAGAACGTGACCGATTTTGCGGTGAAGAGCATGCGAAAGGACTGGAAGATGAAGAATGCTCAAGGCGCAGAAGTGGGCGAAATTTTCCAACCGTTTGAGCGCGTCGGCATCTATGTCCCAGGCGGCAGTGCGCCGCTGGTGTCCACTTCTATCATGACAGTGGCCATCGCCAAGGCAGCGGGCGTTCCGGAAATTGCTGTCTGCACACCCTGTGGCCCGGATGGCAGCGTTAACCAGGATTTGCTGTACGCCTTGCAGATTGCGGGAGCAACAGAGATTTATAAAGTTGGCGGTGCCCATGCCATCGCGGCGTTGGCGTGGGGAACGGCGAGCATCTCACCAGTGACCAAAATTTTTGGTCCTGGGAACAGCTACGTCGTCGAAGCCAAACGCCAGGCCTTTGGTGTGGTAGCGATCGATCTCCTTCCAGGCCCGAGCGAGGTGCTTATTCTTTCGGACAAGACTGGCCGTGCGGATTGGATCGCGGCAGACCTGCTGGCACAGGCCGAGCACGGTGGCGACAGTGTGGCCGGATTGATCTCGGACTCGCGGCCTCTGATCGAACAAGTCAAAGCGGCCCTGACGGAACAGCTCAAAACCTTGTCCAGGCAGAAGCAACTTCAGCAGTCGCTGAAGGAAGGCTGCTTCGCTGTGCATGTGCCATCCATAGCGAAAGGACTGGAACTGGTGAACGCGTTTGCTCCTGAGCACGTCACTTTGATCGCCAGGAATCCAGAGGCGATGATTCTCAAGATCCGCACCGCCGGTGCCATTTTTGTTGGCAATGACTCACCTGTCGCTGGAGGTGATTTCCTCGCTGGCCCCAGCCATACGTTGCCGACAGGAGGTGCGGGCAAATCATTTGCAGGCCTGACGGTTGACCAGTTTCAACGACGCACGAGCATTGTCCGATTCGACCAGAAATCAATCCGCAAGTCGGCGCAGATCATTGCAGACTTCAGTGCTCTGGAAGGTCTGGATGCTCATGGTCGATCGGCAACTATCCGGCTCGAACCGTAGGCTTCAGAGCATTCCAGAGGCTTGCAGGATGGTTTCTTGAACGGCCAGATCGTGATCAAGGGAGAAGTCCGATTCCTTCTCGCGGCGAATGATCGCAGCGAGATCGATGAACTCGCCATCGTAGCGACCGTTTGCTTTCGGCAATTCGACATTCTGGTATCCTCGAAGAAATTTTCCGCGCGGCTCTGACAGCGCCAGCTTCAGCTGCGGTGGCTCCAGGGGGCGAATATCGACCGTTCCTCCATCTCCACAAACCGTAAACTGGCGGCGATCCTGACCTTCGACTTCCATCAGGGCTGTGCGCACCGTGGCGGTCGCATTCGGGTATTCCAGTACGGCCAGGCAATTGTCTGCAAGAGAATCACCGGGTGCCGCCCGA
>JAQCER010000787.1 GCA_027618625.1 Verrucomicrobiota bacterium | reverse complement strand
CCGGGCGGGAAGTTGTGGTATTGATAGGAGAATCGCTGGAGGAAGATGTTCCGCGCCCTTCTGCTCTGGAAAGTCGGGAGCTGCTCGTCAAGCAGGGGGACACGCTGGCAATTGATTCCCTTGCCGTGCAACTGGAAGAAGGGGGCTATGAAAGATCGCCGGAAGTGTACCGGCGCGGTCAGTTCGCGATCCGCGGCGGCATTTTTGACATCTATTCCTGGCAAAGTGCGACTCCGGTGCGCATCGAATTGTTTGGCGATGAAGTGGAATCGCTCCGCACTTTTGACCTGGACACCCAGGCGTCGATTCAGAAGGTGACGTCCGCTGAATTGCTGCTCAGTCAGCCAGATCCCGACCGCACTGCCGAGTTCTGCAAGTTGCGTGACTATGTAAGAGACGACGATGTGGTCGTGTCCGTCGACTGGCATGAGTTCGACGATGCGCACGTGCACATTTATACCGGAGCGGCTCCGGGAAGCACTACCGAGGAAGATCATTCCGCCGCATGTTACGACAGCCCCATCGCAAGCACCGAGGCAGGTGATTTCATTGTCCAACAGGTCAAGCGAGACGCGTTCCGAATTCAGGTGGAGACGTGGTGCGCGGATGGCTGGGACGTTGCCATGTTTTTCAACAAGTCGGGCGAAGTCGATCGCTTCAAGGAAGTGGTTTCGAGTGACCTGTTAGGGAAGTTGATCACGCCTCGGCTCGGAAGCCTGAACAATGGTTTTACGGTTCCGGGCGCGAAGCTGGCGGTGCTGTCCGATGCCGAAGTGTTCGGCCGCTACCAGCATGCCAGAGCCCGACGCATCTTTAACAAGGAGAAGCAGGAGACCGCCCGCCGGACGCAGACTGACTGGCGTGACATGTCGGATGGCGACATCGTGGTGCATGCGGAGCAGGGGATAGGCCGGTTCATGGGGCTTATTCGCAGGGAGGGTAAGAATGGTGAAGAGGATATGCTCGGAATCGAGTTCGCCGATGGGGCGAAACTCTTTGTCCCGCTGGAGCACGCGCATCTGATCACCCGTTACGTCGGAGCGGGTAGGGCCTCGGCGAAGTTGAGCAAGCTGGGGGACGGCAAGTGGTCGCGTGCTCGACAGGCAGCGCAGCGCTCGATTCTCGAATATGCCGGGCAGTTGCTGAAGATGCAGGCGGAGAGGGAGACGGCGAAGGCCTATGCCCATCCGGAGGATACGAAGTGGCAGTGGGAGTTCGAGAACTCGTTCATCTACAAGGAGACGCCAGACCAGTTGCGGGCCATTCAGGATACCAAGCGGGACATGGAGAACACCCGCCCTATGGATCGCCTGATCTGCGGCGATGTTGGATTTGGAAAAACGGAAGTAGCGATCCGCGCGGCTTTCAAGGCAGTGATGGGCGGGCGACAGGTGGCAATGTTAGTGCCAACGACGGTGCTGGCCCAGCAGCATTTCCAGAATTTCAAAGAGCGCATGTCGGACTATCCGATCACCATCGAGCTGCTGAGCCGGTTTCGGACTCCGGCGCAGCAGCGGACGGCGTTGAAAGGGCTGGCGAATGGTTCTGTCGACATCGTCATCGGCACCCATCGATTGATCTCGAACGATGTCTCGTTTGACAAGCTAGGGCTCGTCGTGATCGATGAGGAACAACGCTTCGGCGTCACGCACAAGGAGCGGTTCAAGGAGTTGTTCCACATGGTAGACGTGCTGACGCTGTCCGCGACGCCGATTCCGCGCACGCTTTACCTCTCGCTGATGGGGGCCAGGGACATGTCGACGATTGAGACTGCCCCTCCGAATCGCTATCCAGTCGTGACCAGCATCGTGCCCTATGACGAGCGCGTGATTAAGGAGGCGATCAACCGCGAACTGAAGAGAAATGGGCAGGTGTTCTTTCTGCACAATCGGGTAAAGACGATTCACGCGTTTAAGCAAAAAATCGAAAAACTCTGCCCCAAGGCTCGTGTGGAAGTCGGCCATGGCCAGATGGATGAACACGGGCTGGAGGAGGTGATGCAAAAGTTCGTCAACGGCGAGTGCGACGTCTTTGTCTGCACCACGATCATCGAAAGCGGTATCGACATCCCGAACGCCAACACCATCATCATCGACCGCGCCGACATGTTCGGATTGGCTGATTTATATCAACTGCGGGGTCGCGTCGGGCGCGCTGGACACCGTGCCTATGCCATTCTGATGCTGCCCCGACATCTCGTCACTGTCGGCGATGCACGCAAGCGCATCAATGCCATCAAGCAGTATAGCTCGCTCGGCTCGGGTTTCAAAATTGCCATGCGCGACCTCGAAATCCGGGGCGCAGGGAACCTGCTGGGCACCCAGCAAAGCGGGCACATCATGGCAGTCGGATTCGATCTCTACTGTAAGATGCTGAAAAGGGCAATAGCTCAACTTCAGGGTAAACAAGTCGTGGATCGACCAGACGTCGCTGTTCGCATCGATTTCATCACTACCAACGAAGCCGAATTTCAGCAGCGACGACACACCGGTCTGCTGCCCTCGTTTATTCCTGAGGATTACATTGACGATGCCCGCATGCGGATCGGTGCCTATCGCATGGTTTCCGAAACGACTACGTACAAGGAACTCAATGCACTGAAGACGAACTGGCGGGACCGGTTTGGCGTCTTCCCCGATGCCGTGGAGAACCTTCTCAGCTGCGTTGAGCTGAAGATCGCGTGCGCGAGTGTCCGCATCACATCTGCCGAGATCGAAGGCACAAAACTCAAGTTGATGCGCAACGGGAACTACGTTCTCTTGTCTGACAAATTCCCCAGGCTGACAATGAAGATGGACAGCCGGGAGATGCTTGCCGAGGCGATCGCCCTGGTGAAGCAATTTTGATCCAGTGAGCCAGTTTCGGGCAGCCATTCGGCGGTGCGTGACCTTTTTGTTTGCCGCTGATTCCAAATC
>JAQCER010000005.1 GCA_027618625.1 Verrucomicrobiota bacterium | reverse complement strand
AGCTCAATTTCCTCCCTGCCGCCGTCGGCGGCGATCGGGTCTCCCAGGATTTCCCAGTCGACGAGGTTCCCTGAGCCGAGGAAGTGGAACCGAGTGGATGGCTGGGCGTCCCAGGAAAACAACAGCGAGCCATCAGCCGATGCCGCGATGTCGGTTTCCAAAAGGGAAAACGCATCCAGTGGATCAGTGCCTGCGAAATATTCCTCCCGGTTCGACATGCCATCGCCATCGGAATCGACCTCCCACTGCCACGAGTCGAGGGCCTGAACCCGAAGCCAATAGTTACCATTGAGTGAATCTGGCGCGGTCTGTGCGGAAGCAAGCGCGGTGCTCAGCAGCACCAGAGCGCAGGAAAGGGCGGGAAATGGAATGTGCTTAGTCATGATGGGATTGAGCCGGATTGTGCTAGAGTAGGGAAGCCACAGGCGACGGGTGGTCACCAGGAAATACCCGCGATCCAGAGGAAACCTTACAACATATACCAAATTGCCAAAATGGATGGGGCGTTTTCACCGTTTGGTTGGAAATGGTCCAGCGGCTGCAGCGGCTCTGTGGGACATTATCGGATAGACTGAGGGTGAATTCAAGGTAGCCTGCCGCGAGGATGGATTCAGCATCACCGACGATTCCAGCAGCGAAGAGCCTCGTCTTCATCGGCGGCGGGCACAGCCATGCGCTGGCGCTGCGCATGCTGGCCATGGAGCCACTGGCGGGGGTGCAGATCACGGTGGTGAGCGATGTCGCCCACGCGCCTTACTCGGGCATGCTTCCCGGATTCATCGCGGGTTACTATTCTTATGACGAAGCACACATCGATGTGCGACGCCTGTGCCAGTTCGCCGGTGCTCATTTTGTCCAGGCCGAATGCATCGGGATCGATGTTACCAGAAAAAAGGTGCTCCTGAAGGGCCGCAGTGCGCTGGCCTTTGACGCTGTTTCCATCAATACCGGCAGCACGCCAAGTATGGACAACGTGCCTGGCGCAGATGCCTTTGCCGTCGGTTCGAAACCGGTGCCCGCGCTGTTGCGCAAGTGGGACGGCATCATCGCGAAAGCAAACGGGACAGCAAACGCCGAAGCTGAGGGTGGTGGCAGCAAGCAGAGCATCGCCATCGTCGGTGGCGGTGCAGGGGGCGTAGAGATCGCCCTTTGCATGAAGCGAAGGCTCGGTGACAAAGGTGATGTCACACTGGTGCATCGCGCACCCGAAATTCTGGAAACGCACAATCCGAAGGTGCGGCGCATTTTTTCCCAACTGCTGAACGAGCGCGGCATCACGGTGCACACAGGTGAAGGCGTGGTCGAGGTGCGCAAAGGACAACTGGTCTGCGACTCAGGACGAACGGTGGAAGCCGAGCACCTGCTCTGGGTCACCAGTGCCAGCCCGGCGGAGTGGATACGCAAGTCCGGCCTCAAGACCGATGCCGCTGGGTTTCTGTTAGTGTCGCCGACATTGCAATCGGTGTCGCATCCGTTCGTGTTCGGCGCTGGCGATGCCGCCACCATTGAAGGCAAGCCGCGGCCGAAGTCCGGAGTTTTCGCGGTGCGCATGGCCAAGCCCCTCCTCGACAACTTGCGGCACTATTTCAATGGCGAGCCACTGCGCCCCTATCGTCCGCAGAAGGAGTTCCTCAGCCTGATCGGAACGGCCAACGGGGAAAACGGTGAAGCCGTTGCCTCGCGCAAGTTTCTCGCCTGGCGATCGCCGCTGATGTGGCAGCTGAAGGATTGGATCGATCGACGGTTCATGCGGAAATTTGAGGACTTGCCGCTGATGCCTGGGATGACAGAGACGCCGGAGTCAACCACCGTGGCGCGCAGGGATTCGCTGGCGGACGAAGTCTCGGAGCTGCGCCGACGGTCACAGATGCGGTGCCTTGGCTGTGCGGCAAAGGTCGGCAGCGGCATCCTCACGGGAGCGCTCGATCGCCTGCGGAGCGAGCGTTCGGGCAGCCCGGCCCTTGCCCTGCTCGATCATGCCGAAGATGCGGCCGTGTTCGCCGTGCCGAGCGGAATGGAGATGGTGCAGACGGTCGACTACCTGCCAGCGCTGATCGATGATCCGTTGCTCTTCGGGCGCATCGCCACGCTGCATTGTTTCAGCGATATTTTCGCCATGGGCGCCCAGCCTCACAGCGCTCTGGCCACCGCGCTGGTGCCGTTCGCTTCCGATACCGTCGCTGGAGAAACACTGTTCCAGCTCCTGTCCGGCGTAGTCGATGTGCTGGAGGAAACCGGAGCCGCACTCTACGGCGGACACACGGCTGAGGGCAATGTGTTAGCGTTAGGGTTGACCTGTAACGGCTTTGCCGCGCCCGGCAGCACCATGGAAAAATCGACGCCCGCCCCGGGGCACTCGATCATTCTGACCAAGGCGATCGGCACCGGCACCCTCTTCGCTGCCGCCATGCGACTGAAGGCCCGCGGGCGCTGGATCGATTCCGCCATTGCCTCCATGTGCCTGTCCAATTTCGCTGCATCGAAGATCCTGCGCCAACACCACGCCAGCGCCTGCACCGATGTCACAGGCTTCGGCCTGGCCGGGCATTTGCTGGAAATGTTGCGCCCGCTCCGCAGAATCGCCCGCCTCGAAATCGACACCATCCCACTGCTCGACGGCGCGATCGACACCGCCAGCGGAGGAATTCTCAGTTCCCTTCACCGGCAGAACAGTCGCGCCATGCACGGCCTGGACACCCCAGCAGCGATCGCCCAGCACCCCGCCTATCCGTTGCTCTTCGATCCGCAAACTTCCGGCGGCCTCCTCGCCATGGTGCCCATGGAAGAAACCGCCCACTGCGTTGCATCACTTCTCGCCGCAGGCTATCCCGACACCGCCATAATCGGATCCATCGAAGAAGCCCCACACGCAAATGAAGGCGACGCCTTCATACTCTTGTAAGGAAAATATGTAGGGGACATTGACGCCGCGCTTGCGCAGGCCTTCGACCATCTGATCGGACTCGGACTTGACCACGCGTGGATCGTTGGCGCCCTGGGCGATGAATAGCGCAAAAGATACGGAAGTGTCAGACACTTTGCGCGTCGACCGTATTGCCCGTAAAAGCACTCCTTCCAAACTTACAATCCCGATCTCCCAGCGTTTTGTCTGCGCCACAAGTTGATCTCCTCGATCCAAAACTTCCACATTTCGCATCGGCCCTGAATATGTTCCTCAAGCGAGGTCACTTTAGTTTCGTCGAGGTCGTGGATGTAGCTGTGATCATACCGGCTTACGGAACGGACTCCGTCGATTACAGCCCGACCATTCTCGGTAATGAAGTTCAGAGTGATCGTTTCACTTGTCATGGACGAGTCCCGTGGGCCTGAGCCCTCGTAGAGGACGGTGACCGTGCGAATCCGGGAATCCTGCGGTTTGGTAAACTTGATGGATCGGAGAAAATCGCCGCAGCCCAAGACCGGCGACGTGAAGTGATTCCGATACCCGGCCGATTTGCTCGCGATGTGAATATCCCCCTCGATCCGATGGAGAAGCGGTCGAAGCACATCGTCCAGCTCGGCCCACTCTTCGAAAAGCGCGTTGATTCGCCGGGAATAGAATCGCCCGACCGCCTTATGCCGCTGCCGCACCGAGCCCGACCTAGATCCTCCCTCCAAATGATGCTCGGGACTGTAAAGCCGCACCCACTAAGATGGAGGCCACCAGCGACAAGATTACGCGACTAGATCTCGCCATTAATCGAGAGGCCGGAGCCGGGGATGGAGTGAGAAAGAGACTCATTTCGGAATGATCTGACCAGAATCGCCCCTGACGTCAAGCACTTGCCGGGTTGCAGCTGCGCCCGTAACTCGGGCCATGCGGGGACACCGGTGCGGCCCCGGCCCAATTGCGTTCGTGATGGACACTCGAAAGCGCGAGGCCCCTCCGGAACGGTTGGGACGGATGATTGACGCTTGTGGTCTGATAGGGCAGGCTCTGGATATTTGTCAGAGTTGCCATGAAACTCCCTTCTCCACACGCCTTCCGGTGGTTCCTGTCCAAGCTGATCGTCGTCTCGACGGCCTTTTCAGCCGCGCTCTCCGTTACCAGCGGGCAATCGACTGCAGACGCGGTCGTTCAGCAGGTGGTCGCAGTGGAAGAGCTGGTGCTGAAGTTGACTCCGCGTCTACGCGCAATGGCGCAGGCCATGATCACCGGTAAAGCCGACACGATCGAAGATCTGTATGCAGATGGATTCGACAGTTCCGCATTGGATCGCCTTCGAAGTCAAGCGGCTGTGTGGGACGATGCCTCATTCGGAGTACTGAAGGCAAGCATGGTGGATCTTTCGACGTGCGAAATGCTGACGAGTTTTGAAGGGCGTTACGTAGATTCCAGTGGGACTTTGGCGGAAAAGATGGTGGGAATCCGCACAAAGCAGCGACTGATCTGGAAGCAGGACGCGTCGGGCTCGTGGCAGGTGGCAGAATGGGCAATGGTAGAAAGCGATTCCGTTTCATCCACCGGGCCGTTGTTCGAGGAGGTTCTGAAGACGGCGTTACCCGACTGGATCGCTTTTGATCAGGCGCGCCGCTCATTGCAGGAGGAGATCACGGTGACGGCGCTGACGGAGAAACGGCTGCTGCTGGCAAAGCGGGAATACGCGGATCTGGCGGACATGGAGAGTGCCTTCCAGTATCCGTCGGTCAGTGTGGTCGACTACGATTCCGACGGCAACGATGATCTCTTTGTGAGCGCAAGGTGGGCATCGCCACAGTTGTTGCGCAACAAGGGTGACGGCACTTTTGAGGACGTCACGCTCCGCTCGGGACTGATGCCCGAGGACTGCGTGAACTGCGCTTTGTTCGCGGATTTCGACAACGATGGCGATCCAGATGCTTTGTTAGGAAGGTCCCTGGAGCCAACGCTCTATTACCGCAACGACGGCGGCCATTTTCGAGATGTTACCGGGGAATTAACCGATCTCGGCAGGCAGTATTTTGTCGTTTCGGCGTCTGCAGCAGATGTCAATCGTGACGGGTTGCTGGATGTTTATCTGACAACCTATAGCCCGGGAACAGATGTGTTGCCTGTTTGGAAGCAGCGCTATCTGCCCGAACAACAGGCACGCAGGCTGGATGCGCTCTCGGCTGGAGCGCATCCCTACTTTGACGACCGAGGCACGCCCAATGTGCTGCTGATGAACCGAGGCGGCGGCAGGCTGGAGAGGGCTGGTGGCGATGCCGTGGAACTCTGGCGAAAAAGTTATCAGCCCGCCTGGTTCGATGCGGATGGTGATGGTGACGATGATCTGTATGTCTGCAACGACTTTGCTCCTGACAGCTTTCTTCGAAATGATACGCCTGCGGGTTCGCCGGAACCAGTGCTCGTAGATGCCTTTGCCACGCAGTTTCCCGGCGGACAAATGGCATTCGGGATGGGGGCGTCGGTGGGCGACTACGACAATGACGGAGACCTGGACCTCTTTGTGTCGAACATGTACTCGAAGGCAGGCAATCGGATTATCCGGGCAGTGGGCAAGGTCGATCCTCGCATCGAAGCGGCAGCGCGTGGCAATTTCCTCTACGAGAACAGAGATGGAACGTTCCGGCAAGTGGCGGAGGCGGGCTCTCCAGAGGCAAAGGTGGGCTGGGCATTCGGTGGCCAATTCGGCGATTTCAATAATGATGGCCGCCGCGATCTCTACGTGCCCAGTGGCTACTACACTGCGCCGCAAAGTGTTGCGACTGAGGTGGACTTGTGAAGTTGCTTCTGGAGCACGGTCGTGCTCTCCGACCCAACCCAGAGCGATGCGTTCCGGAGGTCGAGTCATTGGCAGTCACCGCTGTTGAATTTTCAACTACGGGTGCAACAGCAGGAAGCGCCAGGTGCGTTGACCGGCAAACGTGGCCCGGCCTATCGGAGCAATTCTTTCAGTGGCAATGAACGCAACCGTTTACTACTCGCAGGCCGCGACGGGTTCGAAGATTACTCGCTGGTCAGTGGCGTCGATTGCAAGGAGGACGCGCGCTCATTTGCCATGTTCGACTACGACAAGGACGGTTGGCTGGACATTGCTCTTGCCAGTGTGAGCGCTCCGCGGTTGAGACTGTTTCGCAACCGTGGAGGAGATCAGGGCGCCGCCGCCGGCGGGCGAGTGGTCGAAGTGCACCTCGTTGGGGGCAATCGAGGTGCAGCAGCGTCGCGTTTGTCGAACCGTGACGCCTGCGGCGCGGTGTTGACGGCGGTGACGTCCAGAGGCCAGCGCCAGTACCGTCGGGGCATTGGTGAGGGCCTGTCGTCGCAGAATGCTGCGGCAATCCGTGTTACTCTGGCAGCAGACGAAACCTTGAAAAGTCTCTCGGTTCGGTGGCCGTCAGGGAAGGTTACCAACGAGGCCGTCCCGGAAGTCGGTGGCGCTGTCGTGATCGAGGAATTGTGAGTCGTCGTACGAAATTGTTCTTGGTCTGGCGGGCATCATCCCCTACGACACCGAAAAAGCCCCTCCATTTCTCCGTTTCTCCCTTTCCCTTTGACTCGCACTACATCAGCCTACTAAGTCCCTATGAAAATTACCGTTCTCTGTGCCTGTGCCTTTATTGCCTGGTCGCCAGCCTATTCCGCAACCCTGATGCATCGATACTCCTTTTCGGGAGGCACAGAAGACAGCGTCGGCGGCAATGCTGGAGTTCTTGAAGGCGGCGCAACCGTCGGCGACAGTGCCTTGATCCTGACAGGTGCGGGTAGCAGCACGAGCGCAAATCGGATGGAATTCTCGGAAGCTGTCGATATCGGCACCAACTTTGGCGAAACCGGCGTGACCATCGAGGCCTGGTACACCGACGCGGGAACTGGCACGTGGGGCAAGTTGTTCCAGTTCGGCCAGAACGAGGCTGGGTTCGAACTTGCCTACACCCACACCCGAGGCAACGGCGAGCAATCCGGCGTGGATCGTGGCGGTGCCAAGCTTTTTGGTGAGCAGATTTCGCAGAATGAAGAACACCATCTGGTGATCAGTGTCGGCGTCGATGGCCAACTCAACACCTGGCTGGATGGAGACCTGAAGCTTGAGGCCGTGGAGACGACTCCGACTGCTGACATCGGTCAAGGAGGCGGGGCGAACTTTGAGGCGATCGGTGCTACCAGCTGGGGCGACCCAGGAATGAATGGCACGGTGAACGAGTTCCGGATCTGGGCGGGAGAGCTGACGGCAGACGAAGTTGCTTCCAATCTTGCCGCCGGGCCTGATTCGGTGCCTGGCGCCTACGCCGCTGCGGTTCTGCAGGATGAGCCGGTTTCTTATTGGCGATTTGACGACGGGGGTGGGACGGCCACGGACTCTGGCGCCACCGAAACCGACGGCACGTATGTTGGCGTCACTCAGGTCGATGGCTACCATGGACTGGCGGCAAGTTTCGCGGACGCCCCGGGCAACTCACATATCGACTTTGGCGAAGCCGGTGCTGGATCGCTTGCCCAGCTCGTGAACGACGATTCTGCCGGGAGTCAAGATCCAGATCAGAAGACCACGCTTGAGTTCTGGATGAAGACCTCTCAAGAGGGCCAGGATGCGTCCAACTGGCGAACGGCGACGGTGTTCGGCGAAGAGAGTCCCGGCGATGGTGACATCCAGTGGGGATACATCCTCCCAACCGGCCAGCTCGGAGCGATTGCGGTGAATGACCAACACCTGCATGTCAGTGACGATCCTATCAACGACAATGAGTGGCACCACGTCGCAGTCACGTATGACTGGAGCAGCTTCACCTCGCAGCTTTACGTCGACGGCGAGTTGAAGTCTGACCTCCAAGGTGGTGCAAATGTCTTTACGGATTCCGATGCGCATATCCGATACATGGGTTGGAACTCGCTCGGGCAAGGTGGCAAAGGCCAGTATATTGGTTTGCTCGATGAAGTCGCTATCTACGATAAAATCCTGCCGGCGGAGCGCATTGAGGCCCATGCATCGATCGCTCCGACTGCAGCACTGGATTCCGATGGGGATGGACTTCCAGATGCCTGGGAGCAGGAATGGTTCGGAAACCTCAACCAGACGGGTGATGCGGATGCTGATGCCGACGGATTGACCAATGCGGAGGAGCTCGCATTCAGTTTTCAATTGAATCCGAACAAGGCAGATACCGATAGCGACCTACTCACCGACGGAGAAGAAGTCAAGACTTACAAGTCGGATCCTCGGCTCGCTGACTCGGATGGTGACACCCTGACTGACGGTGCTGAAGTAAAGACCCACAAGACAAACCCGCTGCTGACCGATTCAGACATGGACCTGTACCCGGATGGGCTGGAAATCGCCACGAACACCAACCCGAATGACCCGAACGATCCACCGCCGCTGACGATGGCCCAACTCGCCCATCGCTATTCCTACAACGCAGGTGCAGAGTTGACGGATTCCGTCGGTGGCAACGACGGCATTCTCTTCAGCACCGCGGTTGTCGAAGACAATCAGCTCAAGCTGGATGGAGCTGGTTCCGGTGGTGGGGCCACCAGCATGCGCTTCACCGATCCAGTCGATATCGGAGGCAATTTTGCCGTCACCGGTGTGAGCGTGGAAGCCTGGTATACTGACTCTGGCTCCGGGACTTGGGCAAAATTGTTCACCTTCGGCACCAGTCAGGCGGGCCAGGAATTCGCGTGGACCAACTTCCGGGGCGGTGGCGATGTCGCCCCTGGCCTCGACCGCAATGGTGCTCATGGGATCGACAGTATTCCTTTTGGCAGCGGTGAGCGGTTGACCGAAGACGAGGAACATCATCTCGTGGTCAGCGTTGGCCCCGAGGGCACGACGAATCTCTGGATCGATGGTCTGCAGGAGATCACGGAACTGGAAACCAATCCGGTGAGCAACATTGTCACAACCACCGAATCGATCGGCTCAACAGCCTGGGGGGATCCCGGGCATTCCGGCACCGTGAACGAGTTCAGAATCTGGCGCGGGACGCTCACTGCCGATGAAGTGGCGACCAATCTCGCCCTGGGCCCTGATACGATTGGAGAGGCCAGCCCATTTGAGATCGTATCCGCAGCCTACGACGCCGGTGCTGGCACAGTAGAGCTCTTGTGGAACTCTGTCGCCGGGCGCACCTATGCCGTCGACGCCTCCCCCGATCTTTCGGCTTGGACCGAGATTGACGACAGCATTGTCGGAGCAGGTGAAACCACCAGTTATCAGGACACACCCCCGGCGGGTACTCAGGAGCGATACTATCGCGTGAAGGACATCGGGCAGTGATGTGCTGGTGTCGTTGGCGAAGCCTCTTGCTCGCAGCCTGGCTGCATGTGACTTACCTGTGCCTTTCCTGCTCCGTGTGCGCTCAGGAGGCACCCTCCGCCGACGCGGCATTTCGATTGATGGTCGCCAATGAGGAGATCATCGAGTCCCTCACGCCCGCCATTAACCGACTTGCCTCCGCCGTTCGCGACCTGCAACTGCCGGGACACTATGCCAGCCAGTTCTTCGCGCCCACGGCAACGGCCCTCGATCTTGCAGGTCCAGATCGATCAGCCCCGGAGCCTCCCAAACGGCCAGACGTCACCGAGCACGACTGGCTCATTCAAGAGCGAGAGATTCCTGTTGCCGATCTGTGGACGGCATTGTGGGAAGAGGCGTTCCTGTTCGACGACGCTCGCTTTGGCGTCCTGAAAGGAGCGGCGGACGTGGATGGGACGTTCGTAACCACGCTGAAATTCTCCGCACGGGGCCGAACTGGCACTGGCAACAGCGCCGCCTGGTCAGGCGAAGTCGATGTCCGCTGGAGCAAGAGCAGCGCCAATGAGTGGCTGGTGCAGCAGTGGGTTACCAGAAAACTGAAAACAACCCAGACCGCCATGCGGTTCTTCCGCGAAGTGCTCGACGACGCCATTCCAGATTCCAGAGAAGTAGCGCGCGCCCGTGCTTCCGTGCACGAACGCTACGTCCGCGAGGTCTTGCTGACCGGTGGCACAAAATTTACCTACCCTAAAGCCTACTGGCCATACGTCATCAGTTGGGACTCGCTGGATCAACATCCTTCCGTTTCGGTGGTGGATATCGATGGTGATGGATGGGACGATTTCTACGTGACCGGCCGGTGGGGAAAGAACCAGCTCTGGCGCAATCGGGGCAATGGCACCTTTGAAGACATCGCACCGCAGATTGGCCTGGATATCGATGGCATCTGCAACTGTTCGCTTTTCGCCGACTACGACAATGATGGCGATGCCGACGTGTTCATTGGTCGGAGCCTGGAACGCAGCCGCTACTACGAGAACATTGGCGGCCAGTTCTTTGACAAGAGCCAGGAAAGCGTAAGCTCCCCGCTGCCCTACTGGGTTTCTTCGATGGCATCGGCCGACGTCAATGGCGACGGATTGCTCGACGTCTACATTTCCACGTATCGCCTGCCGATCACCAAGCCACCCAACGTGCTGGCTGACGAGTTCCTGAATCCTGACGAGCGCTTAGAGTGGAAGCGCCGACGTGCTCAGGATCATCCGGTGTTCCGAATGACCGGCCCTCCCAATGTGTTGCTGATCAACCAAGGAGGCGGACGATTCGCGCCGTCCCCGCAGGCAGGTGGCGCCGACCTCTGGCTGTCAACGTTCCAGAGCACGTGGTCTGACTTTGACAACGACGGAGATCCCGATCTCTTCGTCGCCAACGACTATGCTCCGGATTACGTATTCCGAAACGATGATGGTAAGCTGACGGATGTCACCACTTCACTCGCTGGCGATGTTCTGCAGGGATTCGGAATGGGTGTCTCGTTAGGGGACATCGACAATGATGGTTTCCAGGATCCGTTCTTTACCTACATGTACAGCAAGGCCGGCAGCCGCATCACGGAGATGATCGATGGACTGGAGCCACGGATGTATGCCGGTGTCGCTGGCAACCTGCTGCTTCACAACACGGGCGATCGTCTCGTGAAGAGTTCTGCCTCAATGGACGTGGCGAAGACCGGCTGGTCATGGGGAGGGCAATTCGCGGACTTCAACAATGACACGTTCCTCGATCTCTATGTCGCCAACGGTCTCTACACGCCACCAGCAGAGACTGCCACAGAAGTTGACTTGTGAAGCGATCTCTGGCGTGCGGTCGTGCGCTCTGACACTAATCTCAACAAGCGCTTTGATGCGGAAGGGATCGACACTCGGCAGTATGGCAGTATGCCAGGTGTTCTCGATACCAACACAAAAGTGCAGGAACGGCGAGTCTTGCGCAGCCATTCGTTCAGTGGCAACGAGACCAATTCCGTCTTCTTGAACCAGATGGGGCAAGCCTTTGCTGACGTATCAGGACTCAGCGGCAGCGACAGCCTCGCCGATGGACGCGCATTTGCTTATTTCGACTACGACCACGACGGCAGAACCGACATCGTGCTCACGAATTCCAACAACCCGCAGCTGCAGCTGTTTCGCAACGAAATGCGTAACGTCGGAAACGCTGTCCACCTGCGCCTCATCGGAGGAAACCAGGCGTCGGCCGCCACGAAAGAGTGGAGTCCTCGCGACGGCTACGGGACGCATGTGGTAGTTGAACTCGGGGATCAGAAACTGCGGCGTGAACTGCGCTGCGGCGATGGCTTTGCAGCCCAGAACAGCCGCACCTTGACCATAGGCATCGGTCAACATCAAAAGGCAGACCAGATCACCATCGAATGGACGAGCGGCAAGCGCAGCCATCTCGATTCCCTGTCGGCGGGATGGCTGGCAACCGTCCATGAGAATCAAGCGGAGGCTGCTGTGGTGAAAGCAGAGTTGGTCAAGGCAGCGATTCCGCAGCTGTCGAACCTGCGCCCAATCCCGATCGCCACTCTGAATTTAACCATCAACGCCGACTTGGCGGTAGTCACCACAATGGCGACGTGGTGCCCGGTTTGTGCGAAGGAAATTCCGCATCTTGCTCGACTGGCGCGGGCAACCAACGGTGCCATTCGCTTCTATGGTCTACCGATCGATCCCGAAGACGATGGCACAAAGCTCGCTACGTATCAGAAGGACAAAGCGCCGCCCTATCAAATCCTTCACCCCAGCGACGAGCAACGCAATGCTGTTCTCGAGTTGATGCAGAGCCGGTTTGCCGATCAACCTCTCCCGACGACATTCGTCATCGATCGTTCAGGAAACGTGTTGCACTTGCAGAAGGGCATCCCGACCGTGTCTCAACTTCGCCTGCTGATTCAACGGTGAAGGGTGCTGCTGTCAGACTCCTGCAAACCGTCGCCGTCGCTGTGCTTCTGGTCGCCTGCACTGGAAGCGAACGGGTGGAGCAGAAAGCGGGGTCGGCTCCGAAGACGATAATCGCCGACGAGGCTCAGACGCCAATGGCGTTAGGGACGCTTCCCGGTGAAGAACGAAGCTTCGATCTGCCTTTCAGGGACGAGGCGATACGCATCGATGCCTCCAACGACTCGGGCTGGGACACCGAAGTTCTGCAGGAGAAAGCGGCGGGGGTCTTGAAGACATTGGCCCACGCGTTGGAGTTGGATCCCGCCGCTCTTGAATCGATTACTCAGTCGATGGCGATTTCCCAATCGTTTACTACGACCCAACTGCGCCCAAAGCTGGTTGATGTGTTCACGGATGGAACGCTAACTGTTGCTCGGCCCGATAGCGATGAACCCGGGCCGATTGCCGCGTTGGGGCGGCAGGCATTCTTACAGGCGTTGCAGCAGTGGATGGAGCCGTTGGCTTCCGGTAACGCGATCCGCTTGAATCCGAAGGTTTTCACGATTGAGTCAGGTGCCGACGAGCAATTCACCACCCAGGTGTTTTTTGATACGTTTGGAATCGTCGACGGCCAACCCATACAGCAGAATGCAACCTGGGAGGTTGGCTGGACCAATCAACAGCAGCAGGATCCAGTTCTCAGCCGCGTTCGATTGCTGCGATACGAAGAGGGGGGCGCGAAGAGTAATGGCCAGCTCTTCACCGACTGTACCGAGTCTGTGTTCGCCAATACATCGATCTACACGGACCACTTGTCCCGTGGTGTCGACTACTGGCAGGCGCGCCTGGAACGAACAATCGCACCTGACATTGTAACCATGGCGGGATTGGCGATCGGTGACGCCAACGGTGATGGTCTTGACGATTTGTATCTCTGCCAACCTTATGGTTTGCCCAATCGCCTGCTCATTCAGCAGCCGGATGGTTCGGTAATCGATCGCGCCACCGCATCGGGTCTGGACTGGATCGATCCATTCTCCAGTGCGCTCTTTATCGATCTAGACAATGATGGAGATCAGGATCTCGTGCTGGGGGGAGATGCCAGTGTGATGTTCTTCGCCAATGACGGGGGCGGTTCCTTCACTGATACGTTACAGGTTCCATTTCCGACCATGGTGGATTCGATGGCCGCCGCGGACTACGATGGTAATTCATTCGTTGATATCTACGTCTGCGGGCACACTCCACCCGGCAAAGACCAGAGTGAGAGCGTTCTCGGTCTTCCGGTTCCATTCTACGATGCAAACAACGGGCAACCCAACATTCTCCTGAAGAACATCGGAAACTGGCGCTTCGAAGATGTGACGGAAACGGTCGGATTGAACCAGAACAACGCCCGCTTTTCCTACGCGGCAGCATGGGAAGACTACGATAACGATGGAGATCTCGATCTTTATGTGGCCAACGACTTCGGACGGAACAACCTCTATCGGAACACCGACGGTGCCTTTGTTGATGTTGCCGCAGATGCGGGCGTCGAAGATATCTCATCGGGAATGTCTGCTGACTGGGCCGACTATGACAACGACGGTTGGATGGATCTCTACGTCGGAAACATGTTTTCGGGCGCGGGCAATCGCATCACTTATCAGCGCCATTTTCGCCCAGGCGAAAATGACCTGAAACTCTCCCAGATGCGCCGGATGGCTCGCGGAAATTCACTCTTTCGCAACACCGGAACCGGTCGATTCCAGGATGTCAGCGAGGCGGCAAACGTCACCATGGGGCGTTGGTCATGGGGATCGAAGTTCGTTGATCTCAACAACGACGGTTGGGAGGATCTGGTGATCGGCAATGGCTTCGTAACGGCCCGTAGACCCGACGATTTATGAAGCTTCTACTGGCGGCGGGGCGCGTCGCAATCACCTGAAAGCAGCGGCGATTCGAGCGCCTTCTCAAATTATCGGATGGCCTGGCTCACGGCGAACGCCCTGCTTCGCCAGGGCAGCTCCTGGAGCGGCAACGAGCGCAATTGCAGTTTTCTCAATCTGCAGAGCAGTGTGCCGATGGCCAATATTTCAGCAGTCTCTGGCCTCGACTTTCTGGATGATGCGCGGGGCGTGGCGACGACGGACTGGGATCAGGACGGTGATCTCGATCTGTGGATCAGCAATCGCACGGCGCCCATGGTAAGATTCCTAAGAAACAATGGTGACGCCTCTACTGATCCCGGGCGCGCATCGGTTCGCTTCCGACTCCAAGGCGCTCATTGCAATCGCGATGCCATTGGTGCCCGTCTTGAATTGACCGTCGATCGAGGCAAAGGCTTGGAGAAGCGGATCCAGACGCTTGCAGCTGGCGACGGATTCCTTTCGCAGTCCAGCAAGTGGGTACACTTTGGCCTCGGGCGGTCGGCCGGCCTGGTGATCGAATCGTTGATGGTGCGCTGGCCCGACGGATTGCAAGAAACGTTCAAGAACATTGAGCCTGGAGGACGTTACCACCTTGTGCAAGGAAGTGGCGCGGCACGGCCGGTTGAGGCTGGAGCCCGATCGCTGAAGCTTCTCCCCTCTCCACCGATTCCTCAGACATCGACAGTGGCTCGGATACCGATGGTCAGTCGATTGCCATTGCCTGAAATCAAGGTATCTCGATTCGATGGTTCTGAGCTGACGCTTGGGGGAGTCAGCGATCAAACGTTGATCATCAACCTCTGGGCGAGCTGGTGCGCACCCTGTTTGAGTGAGTTGCTGGATTTCGCAGAGCATGCCGGGGATTTTGAAAAGAACGGGATTCGGATTGTTGCGTTGAGCGTTGACCAGCTGGACAAGCAGGATGGTGAAGCGGAGGCACTGGCGATCGCCCGGAATTCCGCGGGCAACATCGACTTTGCCTGGGCGAATCAAGCGGTCATCGACACGCTTGAGTCAACCCAGCGCACCCTCATCCAGGGCAATCGCCCGCTCCCTTTGCCCAGCACTTTCCTCGTCGGAAGAGATGGGTGCCTGCAGGTTCTGTATCTTGGCCCTGTGTCAGCGATCCAAATCGTGAAGGATACCGAGATTGAGTCGATCGATGACCCCGCAACGCGCGTAAGGCTCGCACAAGCATTTTCCGGACGGCGACGAGCCTTGCCAAAGTCGATCGATTCCATGCAGCTGGCATTGAAGTTCTACGAGGGGGGGTTGCGATCCCATGCCATCGATTACCTCCAACAACTGATCCGTATCGCTGACAACCGCGGCCCCGGCCATCAGGATATGGAAGTTTCATCCATCCACTATTTTCTGGGCAGCTTGTCAGAGGAGGAGGGAATGGTCACCGCTGCCATTTCTGCCTTTGAACAGGTCTTAAGATATGATCCAGGGCATGTGGATGCGCTCAGCAGCCTCGCCAGACTCGCCACAACATCAGGCCAGGTCGACAAGGCGCTGGGATATCTCGATCAGCTTTCACCAAAGGCCGTTGAACCGCTTCGCCTTGCCGTTGCGCACAAGCTTTACCAGGCAGACCGGCATCGAGAAGCCGCGGACAACATGCGCACCGTCCTGCGCCACAATCCCCGACAGTTGACTGCTGCGAGCAATCTTGCGTGGATCCTCGCGACGAATCCCGATGCCTCCGTTCGCAACGGAACAGAGGCAGTGCAGTTGGCAACGATGCTGGTCGAGAGCACCCGTCACAGGGACCCGCGCGCGCTGGATACGCTTGCCGCAGCCTATGCGGAGATTGGTGACTTCGACGCCGCAGTCAAAACACTTGAGGAAGCCATCGACATCGCGAGAAGGCAGAATCAGACAAAGCTGGTAGCCGAGATCGAGGAGCGGTTGACCAGCTTCCGGCGCGGCAAACCCTGGCATCGCTGACGATCGCTGACGATCGCTGACGAGAGGATGCCTGCTTGTGCTTGCCACCACCAGCGCTTCACTTCGTACCTGCGGTACCCAGAGGCATGATCGACATCTGGATCTCAGCGAGGCGTTCTCTTGCCTGATCAGCCATCGCTTTGACCCGATCCGGAAACTGATCCCTGAGATTGGTTTGTTCGCAGGCATCGCTGGCGAGATCGAACAAGGCGGGTCCTTCCCCGTTGAGTCCTGCGTGCTTCTGATCGGGAAACAGCTTCCAGTTGTCCACCCGAATCGCCTGCAGTCCATCGGAGCCGTGCCAGTAGAGGAGTTCTCTGCGGAAATTTCCTGTGTGCTGACCGATGAGACTTTCCCAGAAGTTCACGCCGTCGATGACTGGTTGCCGCCTTGAGGTGGCAGTCAAATCAATGTTGCACGCACCGCAGAGGGTGGGAAGAAGGTCGATTGCCGCAGCCAATTCATCGTTCACTCGTCCGGCCGGAATCACCCCAGGCCAGCGGATAATGCAGGGAACGCGTGTGCCTCCCTCCAGCGCGGACCATTTTTTACCACGATGAGGAGTGGCTTTCGATTCCTCCGTCATCGGCTCCGGGCCGTTATCGGAAAGGAAAGCGACTATCGTTCTCTCATGGATCTCCGCAGCCTCGAGGGCCGCCAGAATCTCTCCAATGCGGTAATCCATCTCCTCAACCACGTCGCCATACACGCCGGACTGCGATCTCCCTTTCCAGTCGGGATGGGCCTCGACCGGAAAGTGAGGAGCCGTGAAGGGCAGGTAGAGCAGGAAAGGTTCCGCAGCGTTCTGTTCAATGAAACGAACGGCCTCGTTCGTGAACGTCTCTGTCAGCCGTTTATTGACGAACGGCTTCATTTTCACCTTTTCTGGAGGAAACGCTTCGATCCACGCGGAAGGACGGACGCGGAACCCTTTTGGAATGGAGCCAGAGACTCTACCCCCTGCAGAAGCATCACCTGGAATGGCAGGACAAAATCTACACGAAAGCCTTGATCCTCTCCACGCCAGCCGCCGCACGCGATGCTGTTCGAGGGCATTCCGACCGGCTTTTCAGCGCTCGGCGGTTGCGGGCCGACGCCGGCGCGTTCGCCGAAGGCGAGGAAGACAACATGACTGGCCTCGCCCCGGTGGATTCCGATCTTGCCGGGATGTTGCCGCGTTCCTTGTTGCCCGCATTTCTGGACCTGGCCCGAGAGAAAGGAATCAACGTCGTCTTTTTCCGGGTCAAACGCAGGCCGGGAGCGGATGGCACGCCTTACCCGGATCCGCCCCAAGTGGCCGCATACATCGCGCTGCTGAAGGACTATCTCCTGCGTGCCGGAGCAGGTTCAGAACTCACTTTTTTAGGTGAAATCGTGAAAATTGCGGGCAACTAGACTTGTTCGAGATTTGGCCTTGGGCGGGCGGAAAACGGGGCGAGTTTTCTCGCTGGGGGGCGGTATTTTTGGCACCATCCAGCCATCATGGGTGAATCAACAAGCTATCTTCAACCGATTCTGGGCACTGACAAAAGGAATCCTGTTTTCAGCGTTTCCAAACACAGTCAGACCGGACAATACCACGTCTACTACGGTCTCGAACTGTTCGAGGTGGTGCCCTCTGATCGGGAGGACACGCGCTTCAAACTGATGGTGGCTCACCTGTTCAATTTGGGGATCAAACTCACTACCCTGCACGAGGTATTCGAGGTCGATCCGCGAACCATCAAGAAATGGGGCAATGCTCTCAAATCCGGTGACGCGCAGAAGTTGATCAAAGCCCTGGCCGGACGCGGCGGCGATCGCAAATTGACACCAGCAGTCATCCATTTCGTACGTCGGCGCTTTCCCGCGATCTACCGCGAAGATCGCTACACCTACAGCAGTCGAATCCGC